>CALLST010000393.1:0-1230 GCA_938011875.1 uncultured Collinsella sp.
TACGAGCTCCTGTGCGAATTGGAGAGAGCGCTCCCGCAAACTGCCTCTTGACAACTTATAGGAGCGTCGGTTTTGTTTTCTAGTAAAGTAGCGTGCTCAGGTTCGGGCGATTTATCGTAGTAAACCGGCATAGTTTTGGACGTGGCGGCAATGTTGCGCAACAAGAATGGGGATTTTTCTCGTACGGTGTGGTTGGAAGAATTGCGCGGGCGCATTGCGGCTGCGATGAGAGACGGGAGATGCGATGTATTGCACCAAGTGCGGAGCTCAGATACCCGATGGCTCCACGTTTTGCACGAGCTGCGGCGCTCGCGTGGGTGGCGCCGAGGATCAAGCGGAGCCTGTGGCGTTTCCGGTGGAGGACGCGCCGGCGTCCGCTCCTGCGGGGCAGCACGCTCCTCAGGGTGCCCCGGTTCATATGGCGGCGCAGCCTCGTTATGAGGAGCCTGTGGCCGAGCCTGCCGAGGCCTCTCAGTCGTTTGTCCCGACGCCTCAGCCCAAGAAACCCAAGCACAAGGGCCGCATCGTCGCGGCCGTTCTCGGTGGTGTTGCCGTTGTCGCCATTGTCGCCGCTATCGTGATCGTGCCGCGTATCGGCGCGTCGTCCGAGGTGACTTCGGGCGGCAAGGGCTACGTTGTCTGCGCATGCGAGACTAAAGTGCTGCCCAAGAACAGCAAGGGCAAAAAGCTCAAGAGCTATACCGTCGAGCTGACGCCGGTGTCCGGTAAGGGCAAGAGCTACACCATTAAGGTCGATGGCGAGGACGGCTTTGCCATGGAGGACTTTGGCGAGCTGCCCGACCAGAAGTACCAGATGACCATTACCTCGGGCAAGGGCAAAAAGAAGAGTACCAGCACCATGAAGGTCGACTACGCCAAGGAAGGCTCGGACGCCCCTAAGAACATTGAGCTCACGCAGTCCAAGAAGGAGGCCAAGGCTTCTGCCAAGGCAGCAGTCAAGACGGCAAACGAGCTGTTCACCGACAAGATTCTCGAGTACCAGAAGAAGTACGGCGAGGGTGAGGCCGTCGCGATTGATGAATACACATATGGAGCCCAGGGAGTTGCCTACGCCAAGCTTGTAGACTTTGATGGCGATGGTCAGGATGAGCTCTTGATTGAGTATTCTGACGAGCCGCTCGAAAACAGCAATGGCGCCACCGCCGCTAAGGCCGAGGTTTGGGCATACCGCGACGGTGAGATTGAAAAGGTTTACGAGCCCGATGTCCA
>CALLST010000394.1:0-17510 GCA_938011875.1 uncultured Collinsella sp.
GACCGATAACTGCTGCAGGATATCTGCATCGAGGCTAAGCCCGGCATGCGCTTTGCCCTCGATGGCCCCACGGGCTGCGGCAAGACGACGCTCATCAACCTGCTGCTGCGCTTTTACGATATCGATGCCGGACGCATCATGGTCGATGGCAGGTCTTCGCGTGACTACACGCGCGCAAGCCTTCGCCGTGCCTTTGGCATGGTGCTGCAGGACACTTGGCTGTTCGAGGGCACGGTGGCGGAAAACATCGCCTACGGCTGTCCCGACGCCACACGCGAGCAGGTTATCGAGGCTGCCAAGCGCGCGCATGCGCACAAGTTTATCGTGCAGCTGCCAGGCGGCTACGATACGGTCATCGGCGAGGACGGCGGCACGTTTAGCCAGGGTCAAAAACAGCTGCTGTGCATCGCGCGCGTCATGCTCACCGATCCGGCGATTCTGCTGCTGGACGAGGCAACGTCGAGCATCGATACGCGTACCGAGCTGCAGGTGCAGGCGGCATTCGACGAGCTCATGGCCGGCCGTACGAGCTTTGTCGTGGCGCATCGCCTGAGCACGATTCGCAACGCCGACTGCATTCTGGTCATGCGCGACGGCCAGATTATCGAGCGCGGCACGCACGACGAGCTGCTAGCGGCAGGCGGCTTCTACGCCGAACTCTACCGCAGCCAGTTTGCCCAGTAAGCAAGCCCGTGGGGCAAATTAATCAATCGACAGACGGTGGTTTACATCTGTCACGTTAGTACTAAGATAGTCATCTAATAAATTGCATTAGTGGCTTTAGTTTTGGGGGATACGAGGCAACGTGACTATGACGTGCTCTTTGGTGGTTAACAGCAAGAGCGGTAATACCAGGATGGTTTCGGGTGCGATCAAGCGCACTCTGCAGGCTGCGGGTGTTGAGTTTGTCCATGCCGCGGCGTTGAGCGACGATGCGGATGCAGATCAGGTTGCGCTCGAGGCGCAGGGCGCCTGCGCGGCCGACACGGTGCTCGTCGGTTTTTGGTGCGACAAGGGCGCGTGCACGCCTTCGGTCGCGGCGTTGCTCTCCGCTTTGCACGGCAAGCGCGTCTTCCTGTTTGGCACCTGCGGCTTTGGGGCCGATCAGAGCTATTACCAGCAGATTATCGACCGCGTGACCTCCAATTTGGCTGGAGATGCCGAGCTTGCGGGCTGGGCGATGTGTCAGGGCAAGATGGGCCCTGCGGTCAAGCAGCGCTACGAGGCCATGCTCGAGCAAGATCCCGACAACGCCCGATTTAAGATGCTGCTCGACAACTGGGTTGCCGCAAAGGACCATCCTACCAAGGAGGACCTGGACAACATGGCCGCAGCCGCCAAGAAGGCCGTGCTGGGCGAGTAGCTTCGCCGTCCGCGATCCTTCGTGCAAAACAATACAAATGTGAAAGCCTCGAAGTTCTCGAGGCTTTTTTCTTGACACTTGTAGGCGCAACCGTGGCAGGCGTTTGGGGTGACATTTTCCATTACCCCGATGACGAGACCGTCCTGGACGACACACTCGCATGCGTTCGCTGGATGTATTCAGAGTGGGACGGGCTTTCCGGATGGATGGGGTTTCGGAAAGTGTGTCCCGGAATTTGCCTTTGGAATGGGATGCGGTTTCCGGTTGAGGGCTCTGGTGGAAAATGCGACCCGGAATTTGCAATCGGAGTGGGATGCAGTTTCCCAACGGGGCCGTAAGCGGAAACTGCATCCCATTCCAGACAAGAATTCTGGGACACGGTTTCCGGATGCTAAAAAGGCCACATGACGTGGCCTTCAACTTATATATGTTCAGCAGGTGTCTCCATGACAAGCCGCGCTTCAACACCGAGGCGTCTGCCCGGCGACGCGGAATGTAAGGTTCATCGCGAGTTCCGCACGAGCCGGAGAGCACTTAATGTGCTCTCCGTGCGAGCAGGACTGTCCGAGCAGGGAACCTTACGTTCCGCGCCGCCGGGCAGACGAACCAGTTATGAGCGACCCGCTACTTGATCTTGGTCGTGCCCGGTGCCAGGTTGGGGTCGGTCTCGTTGGCCTCGGTCTGGAAGTGCTCGGTGTACACGTTCTTGCCGTCGCGGAACATCTCGTAGTACTGCATCTTGGCGTAATCCTCGCGCGCCTTGGTGGCGGCTGCGGCTGCGGCGTCGTCACCGGTGACGTTGGAGGAGAGCGCCCAGCGCAGGCTGGCGTCCTCGTAGCCCACGGAGTTGATAGCGGGCAGCGACTCGCGCAGCGTCATATGCGCTTTCTGGTAGTCGGTCAGCGGGGCGCCGATCAGCTGCATGAGCTGCGTGGACAGGTAGTTGGTGGACAGGTCGTCGACCTCACTCGTCTGGTCGCAACCGGCAACGTCGTAGTTGGCCCAGATGATGTAGTCGGTCTGCCACAAGCGCTCCTGGTGGGTGGCATCGTCCTCGCCGGTAAACCACTTATCGTTGAACTTGGACGGGAAGAACGGCTGGTGGTCGCCCCAGAACACCACGACTACCTTGCGGTCGAGTTTGCTCAAGGCGTTGAGGAAGTAGCGCAGCGCTTGGTCGGACTGCTCGATGCACGAGACATACTCGTCGACATCGGACAGTGTGCCGTCCTCGACGGTCTTGGCGTCCAGATCGGTCGTGTCGATATTCAGGTGCATCTGCTTGTCGACCGGCAGCAGGCCCGTGTCGTAGCCCGAGTGGTTCTGCATGGTCACGTCGAAGATAAACTGCGGATCGGCGTTCTGGTCGAGCAGCTCAAGAATCTTGTCATAGGTAGCCTGGTCGGTCACCATGCCGCGCAGGGTATCGGCACCCTGGAAATCGTTGATGGACAGGAACTGGTCAAAGCCAAAGTCCTTGTAGACGTTCTCGCGGTTCCAGTTGGTGGCGTGGTTGGGGTGCATGGCCGTGGTGGAATATCCGAGCGACTTGAACTGCTCTGCCAGGTTCCCGGTCGTTTCCATGTTGTAGATGGTGTAGGGGTACACGCCCGAGCCCAGGTTGGCCATGGAGTTGCCGGTCATAAACTCAAACTCGGTATTGGCGGTACCGCCGCCGTAGGCGCTCACGTAGAGCTTGCCGCGGCTGAGGCAGTTGGACAGGTTCTTAAAGTACTGCGGGCCCTCGTAGCCGGCGCGCATGTTCTGGTAGATCGAAAGATCCGAGAAGGTCTCGTTCATGATGGCGATGACCGTGGGCTTCTCGCTGTCGAACTGCTCCTTTGCGGCGGCGCGCTCGTCGCTCTTGGCCGCGTCGGACTTGTCGTAGGCCTTGGCGTACTTTTTGAGCGTGGCCTTGGCATCGTCGACGGAGTAGTCGGCGGGTTTGGGCGGCTTGATGGACTGCGCCGCGCTAATGAAAGCGGGCAGGTAGCCCTCGCGCCAGTAGCTCTCGAGCGGGCGCCAGGTGTAGACGGTGATGCCGAGGGTGTTGTAGTAGTCGATGAGCGTGACGTGCGCGGTCACGCCGCCCAGGCACAGCACGGCGACGAGCAGGTTGGTGAGCAGCATGCGCTTGGCGTTGGCGGCGCCCTTCTGACGGTGCGGTGCCACCAGGCCGGCGTACTCGCATAGCAGCATGGCGATGGCGGTAAAGCCCATGGACAGCACGCAGAACAGTGAGATCGAGAAGGTGTAGCCGGTGCCGGCGACCGCGGCGGCGGTGGAGATGGCCGAAAGGTCGCCCGGCTGGATGGGCATGGATTTAAACGTGATGACGAAGAACTCGGCAATGCCCAGGACAAAGAGGGCAAAGGCCAAGACCGCGGGGGCTGCGCCGTGGCGCTGGAACAGGAAGAACAGGCCGACCATGAGCGTGGTGATGATGGCCCATTCGAGCAGGATGCACAGGGGGTAGACCCAGGTAAAGTCGTGGTTGGACGAGACCTCCATGCCCAGCAGCGCAAAGACGCCGGCGAGCAGCAGGCACAGGACGGCGGCGACGAGCGGTTTGCCCACAAAGGCGCCGCGCAGGCGGGCGAGCTTGCCGGTGGGGGCGGGGGCGTCGGGCTCGGCGAACGCAAAGACGCGCGGGGCGATGCGGTCGCGTGCGATGCTGGCCCAAGCGCAGCCGGTGAGGATGGCGTTGGTCAGGATGAGCATCACAAAGGCGAGCGGCTCGTTTTGGGCGACGAGGCCAATGGCACCCCAAATGGTCAAAAAGAGCTGGAACAGGCCGAAGGCGACGCTCCACCCAAGAGCGCTTTTGGCAACGGTGCCCGACTGAGCGCGAATGGCCTTGGCCTCGCGCAAAACAAGGTAGACGGTCGCCGCAAGACCGACGAGCGAGATGGCGGCAGCGAACATGCTGAGACTCCTCACAAACTTAAAACCTACGAAAGCGGGGGTTTACCCGATTGTTACCTAAATATGCGCTGCATTTGCGGGCTGCGCACAACAACCAGCCATATTAACGCGCATGTGCGGCGGTGTGGCGCAATGTAGTGGTGACCTGCGCGATAATGGACGGGAATTACACGGAAACGTAAAGGCTTCTTAAAGAATTGGCGAGGATAGAGCTATGGGCGATCAGGTTTGTATGACGGGTGCCGAGTGCTGCGACGGAGCTGCGGGCGTGGATGCGAACGGTTATCCGGTCGAGACCACGGGCAATGCGGTGCTGGACACGTTGGAGCACCGTTCCTCCACGCGTGCCTTCGCGCGTGATGACGACGATCGTCCCGTGGCGGTGACCGACGAGCGGCGGGCGGCGATTCTGCATGCGGCGAGCCGTGCGCCGTCGGCAGGCGCCATGATGATGTATTCCATCGTGAGCATCCGCGAGCAGGCAACGCTCGACCGCCTGGCCGACCTGTGCGACCACCAGCCCATGATCGCCAAGGCGCCCTGGGCACTAATATTTGTGGTCGATTATGCCA
The DNA here is from genome assembly GCA_938011875.1 of uncultured Collinsella sp. Taxonomy (GTDB): domain Bacteria; phylum Actinomycetota; class Coriobacteriia; order Coriobacteriales; family Coriobacteriaceae; genus Collinsella. Next base: position 4,861 of record CALLST010000394.1, read on the forward strand.
AGTGGATCGATCTGTTTGAGCACGTGGGCTGCTTTGAGCCCGAGTTTGTCGAGCGCACGGGTAAGGCGCCCCGCCGCGCGCCGGGTTTGGGCGACTTTGCCATCGCGGCCCAGGACGCCGTGATCGCCGCGCAAAACGCCGTGGTTGCCGCCGAGGCTCTGGGCTTGGGGAGCTGCTATATCGGTGATATCGTCGAGAATGCCGAGGAAGTTGCCGAGCTGCTCGATCTGCCGCCCTATACCATGCCGCTGTCGATGCTCATCATCGGCACGCCCCGTAAGGAGCGTCCGGCCATTGCGCATCCCGTGGTGAACCTGGTGCACGAGGAGCGCTACTGCCGCGCCGATGCTGCGACCATGGACGCGCAGGTGGCCGAGATGGACGCGATGTTTCGCCCGCATGCCCGCGAGGTGGGCGAGCGCGTGGTGGATATCTACACCCGCAAACGCACTAGTCCCTTTATGGCCGAGATGAGCCGCTCCATGGAGTGGTGGTTCAAAAACTGGCTCGGAAAATGACAGATGAGGCAAAGGGACAGTCCCTTTGTCACATTCCATATCGCCGAGGTGGCCTAAAGGCCGTATAAATGTTTATCTAGCTGGGAAAACGGTGCCGTGCAAGTGCAGGCCGATTACCTATAATCCCTTCGAACATTAAAGTTGGGAGGAAACCGGCTTATGGAACAAAAGGCCAAGGAGGCAGCCTCGCACGCTGCGATTCCTGTGAGCATCTCGGCGATGCTCGTCACGCTGGGCGTGGTGTACGGCGATATCGGCACCAGTCCTATGTATGTAACCAAGGCGCTCGTTGCCGGCAACGGCGGCATCGGAAGCGTCACGGAGGAGTTCGTGCTCGGCGCGCTCTCCCTTGTCGTGTGGACGGTCACGTTGCTGACCACCATCAAGTATGTGCTCATCTCGCTGCGCGCCGATAACCATGGTGAGGGCGGCATCTTTGCCCTGTACAGCCTGGTCAAGCGCTGCGGCAAGTGGCTTATCATCCCCGCCATGCTGGGTGGCGCCGCGCTGCTCGCCGACGGCATCCTGACGCCGGCCGTTACCGTTACCACGGCCATCGAGGGCCTGCGCACCATCCCGGCGGTCCATGCCGTGCTGGGCGATGACCAGGGCCGCGTCGTCGCCATTACGCTCGCCATCATCATCGTGCTCTTCTTGGTACAGCGCATCGGTACGGCCAAGATCGGTCACGCCTTTGGCCCCATCATGACGCTGTGGTTCCTGTTCCTGGGCGGCACGGGTCTGTTCTTTGTCTTCCAGCACCCCGCCGTGCTGCTGTGCCTCAACCCGGTGCGCGGCATCGCCTTTTTGCTGAGCCCCAACAACCACGCGGGCATCATGATTCTGGGCAGCTGCTTCCTCGCCACCACCGGTGCCGAGGCGCTCTACTCCGACATGGGCCACGTCGGCCGCGGCAACATCTACGCTACCTGGCCGTTCGTTAAGTGCTGCCTGCTGCTTTCCTATATGGGCCAGGGCGCTTGGCTTATGAACAACGCTGCCAACCCCGAGCTCATGGGCATTGCCGACCTCAACCCGTTCTACCAGATGCTCGCCCCGGGCCTGCGCCCGTTTGCCGTCGGCCTTTCCACCGTCGCGGCCATCATTGCCTCGCAGGCGCTCATCACCGGCGCATTCTCGCTGGTGTCCGAGGCCAGCCGTCTGGATCTCATGCCGCACATGCAGGTCTTCTACCCTGCCGAGACCAAGGGCCAGCTCTACATCCCCATGGTCAACAACGTCATGCTTGTCGGCTGCGTCATCGTGGTGCTGCTGTTCCAGAACTCGGCGCATATGGAAGCCGCCTACGGCCTTGCCATTACGCTGACTATGATGTGCACCACGCTGCTGCTCTTCTTCTACCTGCACGAGGAGCGCAAGCTCAAGGTTGCTCCGTGGATCTTCGCAGCCTTCTTCCTTTTGCTCGAAGGCTTCTTCTTCGTGAGCTCGCTCACCAAGTTCTTCCACGGCGGCTACTTCACCATCCTCATGGCTGCACTCATCATGGGCATCATGGTGTGCTGGTACAACGGCACGGCTGTTGAGCAGCGCCAGTTTACGCTGCTGCCGCTGCGCAGCTACCTGCCGCAGCTCAAGCGCCTGCGCGATGACGATCGCTACGAGCGCCTGAGCGACAACGTCGTGTACCTGACCAAGGACACCCATACCGATTACATCGACCGTGATATCGTCTACTCGATCTTGGACAAGCATCCCAAGCGCGCTCGCGCCTGGTGGTTCGTGAATGTCGAGACCATGGACGAGCCGCATACCTTTGCCTATTCGGTCGAGACGTTCGGCACCGACTACGTGTTCCGCGTGCATCTGTACCTGGGCTACAAGATTAACCAGCGCGTCAATGCCTATCTGCGTCAGGTCGTTCAGGACCTGGCTGCCACCGGCGAGCTGCCGGCGCAGACGCATGACTACTCGGTCTACAAGGATCCGGGCAACATCGGTACGTTCAAGTTCGTCCTGATTCGTAAGCTTCTGGCGCCTGAAAGCGATGTGGAGCCGAGCGAGCGTACGGCCATCACGCTCAAGTACATCATCCGCCGCGCCGCCGGCACCCCTGCACGCTGGTACGGCCTGGAGAACTCCAACGTGAGCTTTGAGTACGTGCCGCTGTTCACCAAGTTCAAGGCCGTGAACAAGATGCAGCGCCTGGCCCCCAACGAACGCCCGTAGGCGCCGACAGGTTGCACGGAGTTGGTTTTTGATGGACAAGATTGAGACCGGGGAGGCAAACATGGATGCAAAGGCGCTCGATGGCCGCGAGGCGGTGGTCGAAATGGTGCGTGAGGCGCGTGTCGACGCCGCCGAAGATCGGTTCCTTACGAACCGTGCCAACATGGATATGACCGATCGCGTAATTTCGATCGTGGCACTGGTATTTGGAGCGGTGTGCGTGTGTGCCCTGCTCGCGCACGTGCTGTTTGTCTAGCGACCGCCGGTTGCAAAGGCTATACACTTGGAACCACCACAAGGGAAACCACCACAAAGGTGCCTGTCCCCTTTGTGGTGGTTTTTGTTTTTGAGAGAGGGGCGGGACGCTGATGGACGTCCGTACGGACGGCGATATTGCCGATAGCTTTTGGTGGCGGCGCACAACGCTGACGCGCCGCACTCCTCTGTATGACGCCTGCGTATCGATGGGGCTGCTGGTCGCGGCGACGATTGTGGGCGCGCTGCTCGACCATCCGGGTCTCGCGCCGAGCATCATGATCGTCTATGTGTTCGCCGTTCAGCTGTGCGCATTCTTTACCTGGAGTCGCCTGTATTGCTTGCTGAGCTCGGCTGCCGCCGTGGCGCTCTACAACTTCTTGTTTGTCGACCCGCGCTACTCGCTGTCGCTTATCGACCGCGGCTATCCCGGCATGTTCTTCATCATGTTCGTGGTCTCGCTTGTGTCGAGCTCGATTGCGTTGGCCCTGCGCCGCGCCTTGGCACAGGCTGCCGCCAGCGACCGCCGCACGCATATGGTGCTCGAGACCAACCGCATGCTGCAGCGGTGCGCCGATCAGCAGCAGATTGTCCATGCCATGGCAACGCAGCTGGCACGTCTTTCGGGCTGTCCGGTCGTGTGGTACAGCGCCGACGCCGAGGGCGATGACCTGCTGCCGCGTGCGACATACACGGCCGTGGGCGATGCCGCGCCGGTGCACGAGCTGGCGCCGCAGATGCCGCCGCGGCTCTCGGCGTCCGCCTATGTGGGAACGCCGCTCGATGCCACGTTTGGCGGCTCGGCGTTTTATGGCATCTACCTGACGGTTCGCACGGGCGACGGCTTCGTCCGCTCGGGCGATCCCGCCTCGGTAGTGGGCGTGCTGGCTATCGTTGCCGAGCCCGACGTGCTGACGCATGAGGAGCGGACACTTGCCGATGCCATCGTGAGCGAAGGCGAGCTGGCGCTCGACCGCGCTCGCGCCATGGAGGCCCGCGAGGAGGCGGCGGTACTCGCCAAAAACGAGCAGCTGCGCGCCAACCTGCTGCGCTCCATCTCGCACGACCTGCGCACGCCGCTTACCAGTATTTCGGGCAATGCCGATGTCCTGCTCGACCAGGGTTCGACCGGCACCGCGGTGCTCGATGCCCAGACGCGCCGCGGCCTGCTTCTATCCATTCGCTCGGATGCGCTGTGGCTCAACGCCACCGTCGAGAACCTGCTCGCCATCACCAAGCTCGAGGGCGGCGGCATGCATCTGTCGACTACGCTCGAGCTCATGGACGATATCGTCGAGGAGGCGCTGCGCCACGTGAACCCTGCCGTGCGCGAGCACGACCTCAAGGTGGTGGCGTGCGATGAGCCGGCGCTCGTCAACGTCGATGCACGCCTGATGGTGCAGCTGGTGGTCAATCTGGTGAACAACGCCATCACCTATACGCCCGCAGGCTCGCATATCGTGATTTCGATTAGCGTCGACGATGGACGCGTGGCGTGCTCGGTGGCCGATGACGGCCCGGGCATTGCGCCCGAGGACCGCGAGCGGATCTTTGAGTCGTTCTATACCGCCAACCATGGTTTGGCCGACAGCCACCGAAGCGTGGGCCTGGGTCTTTCGCTTTGCCGCTCCATTGCGTTGGCGCATGGCGGTAGCATAGAGGTTGCCGCGGCGGATCCGCACGGCTCGGTCTTTACGATTGAGCTTCCCGCCGCCGATGTTTCGTTTGATAAGGAGTAGCGCTGTGCCGAACTCTGCCGTAAAACCGCTCATCTTGGTCGTTGAGGACGATCCCGCCGTCCGCAACCTTATCGTTGCTGCGCTCGAGGCGCACGGCTTGCGTCATATGGCCGTGGAGACCGCCCATGCTGCCATCGCCGCCGCCTCATCGCAGGCGCCGAGCATTGTGCTGCTCGATCTGGGCCTGCCCGATATGGACGGCGTCAAGGTGGTGGAGTCGGTGCGCGCATGGTCGGGCATGCCGATTATCGTGGTCTCGGCGCGCAGCGAGGACGCGGACAAAATCCGCGCGCTCGATGCCGGTGCCGACGACTACCTGACCAAGCCGTTTTCGGTCGAGGAACTGCTCGCGCGCATTCGCACGACGCTCAGGCGCCTTTCGTATGCGCAAACGGGCGGCGTTGCCTCCGAGGGCTCGTTCGATACCGGCGAGCTGCACATCGATTTTGATGCTGGCATCGCTACGATGGATGGCGAGGAGCTGCATCTGACGCCGATTGAGTACAAGCTCTTGTGCCTGCTGGCACATAACGCCGACAAGGTGCTGACGCACCAGTCTATCCTGCACGAGATTTGGGGTACGGCAACCAAGAGCGACCTGGCGAGCCTGCGCGTCTTTATGGGTACGTTGCGTAAGAAGATCGAGTCCGACCCCGCGCATCCGCGCTATATCCAGACGCACGTGGGTATTGGTTACCGATTGGTCATCCAGGGATAGGTCGGCATCCGCCATCCCAATATGAGTTGCGGTGAAATACGGTCTAAATTTGCCTAATTCCAGGCAAAACAGTCCGTATTCCACCGCAACTTTGTCTATTTGTCCTTGGGCTTGCTGGCGTAGAACTTCTTCTTTTTGGGCTTGCCTGAGCAGGCAGGCTTGTCGTCGCAGTGCGGTCCTCGGTCACCGGTCTGCGCGTGCGCGGGCGCCGTTGCGCGAGGCTTGCGGGCCTCGGGGTTACGCAGCTCCTCGGTTCGCTCGGCAATCTCCTCGGCGCTAAAGCCGACCTCGGCCATGGCGTCCTCGATGGGCAGGCGGCGCACGATATAGCAATGGTGCACCTTCTGGTTGCGCGCGAAGTCCTCTGGGATGGTTTGCGCCGTAATGTTCTCCAGCACGACGCCCGCGCGCGCGAGCTTGCGCGTCTCGGGGCGGAAGCCACGCAGGTTGCAGCTAAAGATGGCGTGGCCGCCCTGTGCGAGCAGGCGCGATACGCCGGCCAAAAGCTCAACATGGTCGCGCTGGACATCCCAGGTGCGGCGGCCCATCTTGGACGAGTTTGAGAACGTGGGCGGGTCGACAAAGATCAGGTCCCAGCGGTTGCGCGTCTGGCGCTGGTCACGAATCCAGGCGAGCACGTCGTCGCGCACAAAGTGATGCTGCGGCCCCACAAAGCCGTTCTGGCGCATGTTGCGCTCGGCCCAGTCCAAGTAGGTGTTGGAAAGGTCGACCGTCACGGTCTCCTCGACGCCGCCGTCGGCTGCGTAGCAGGTGGCGGTGCCGGTGTAGGCGAACAGGTTGAGGAAGCGGCGCGCCTGCTTGGCGTGCTCGCGCACCAGGTTGCGGGTGACGCGGTGGTCCAGGAAGATGCCCACATCCAGATAGTCGTCAAAGTTGACGGCAAAGGTGAGGCCGCCCTCTTCGATGAGCGGCAGACGACGGCGTGCGATATTGGCGCGCTCGCCCGACGCGCCCTTGCCGGCACCCTGCTTGCCGTACTGAGAGCCACCGCGCGAACGCATGCGGGCCTTGGCGTGCACGTGCTCGGCCGGAACATCAAGGATGCGCGGCGCGATGGCCAGAATGTCGAGCATACGGGCCTGGGCCAGTGCGGGGTCGATGGTCTTGGGCGCGGCGTATTCGGCGATGACGAGCCAGCGGCCCGGCGTCTGCGGGCAGCCTTCGTACAGGTCGATGGCGGCGGAGTAGTCGGGTAGGTCGGCATCGTAGACGCGGTAGCAGCTCACGCCCTCGCGCTTTGCCCACTTGCGACGCAGACGGGCATTCTTGCGCAGGCGGTTGGCGAACTGCTCCGACTCGGGGATGAGCACGGGCAGCGGCTTGCCGTCGCCCAGGTCGAGCGTGGCAGCAGGTTCGGGCATGGCGGAAGCGGCTGCTTCATCGTTGGTTTCGTTGGCATCCGTAACCTCGGCCTCGGTATCCGCGCTGGTCGCAGCCTCAAACGCTGCGGCGGCATGGTCGAGCGAAGGCCAGACCTCAATAGCTGCTTCCTCGTTGTTGGGCATGACGGCAATCGAGCGCTCGGGCTCGGCGTGGAGCGCGCGGGCCAGCAATCCGTCGCGGGTGAGCGCGGCGACCGGTGCCGCGGCAAGCTCGGGCGCGCGGCGCAGCTCACCGACCAGCGTCATGGCGTCGTGCATGAGCGAAAGCGGTGTCTCGGTCGTATCCGCGACCACGGCGGCACCGGCGACGGCGCCCGCGTGGTCCAGTACGGTGGCGGACTTGGCGGCGCAGAAATCGACAAAGCGCTTGTGGCCAGCGCTCTTGACCATGCGCTCGGCAGTCTTGCGGGCGGCGGGGTCGATGTCTGCGGCCACGATGCGCGCCTGGCGCTCGCGCGCTGCCGCCTCGCGCGAGCGCGCCTCGGCAAGCAGCTGCTCCCACAGGGCGGCGTCGTGCAGCTGCCAGCCCTCAAAGCCCCAGCGCTCGCGTGCGGCGCCCGGGGCGCGGTCAGTCAGGATATTCACGGCCTCCAGCAGCAGGCCGCCGCCGGCGCACGAGGCGTCGATCAGCGTGGGCAGAGCTTCGTTCTCGTAATCATCGGCCGTCAGCTCGCGCTCGCATAGCGCGGTCCAGCTGACTTGCGCCAGCACCAGGGCGGCGTAGTCGGGGCGCAGCACGTGCGCGCCCTCGCCGGCGCGGGTCGCGGCGGGCGGCAGGCGCTTGAACAGCGGGTCGCCCGAAAGGTCCAGGCTGATGCTCGCGCGGCGCTGACGCAGCGAAAGCAGCAGATGAACGTCGGGATCGGCGGCGTCGACATCGGCGCGACGGCCCGTGGTCTCGGCCAGGCGGTCGCACAGCGCGTCCTTGGCGCGCAGGGCCGAGAAGCGCGTGTTGCGCAGCTGCTCGGTCACGCCGCGGGCGGTGATGGCGATGGTGGCGCCGGGGCGGATGATGGTCTCCCAAGCGATGTCGTAAACGCTGTCGTACAGTTCATCGGCATCCTGCGCCTCAAAGCGCCCGAGTACCACGAACACACGGCTCGCCAGGCGTGACCACAGACAGGCGCGGTAGCCTTCTTCGAGCTCGCCCTCAAATGTAGCGCGGCCCTTCAGCCGGCGAACATGCGAAAGCCCGAGGCGTTTAAGCTCATCGGCGAGTGCGGACTCAAAGCCCTCGGGGCAGCTTGCGTAAAATTCCATGGGTGACCTCTCTGGTTGCGTCGCTCCATTATATGATGGATGCTTCGTTTGCCCTTATCCTCGAAAGGAACCCATATGATTGATGCGTGCCCCGATTCCGCCGTCCTCTTTTTTGACGTGGACGGCACGCTGACGTCGTTCGATCCCGACAACATGACCGATAAGGACTTTTCGGCGGTTCGCCCCTCGCAGGCGGTCGTCGAGGCGTTTCATCGCCTGCGCGACGCGGGACACAAGGCGTTTATCTGCACGGGTCGCCCCCTGTGGCTCATCGCCGATAGCTTGCGTGCGCTCGACCCCGCGGGCGTCGTTGCCATGGCGGGCGTCACGCTCGAGGTCGAGGGCCGCGTGGTGTATGAGGACTGCTTTGACGAAGACATTGTTGAGGAGCTTGCACGCCGTATGGCCGCGGCAGGGATTGAAGCCTTTTTCGAGACCAACGTGGCTACTTTTGCCCTGGAACCCGCGGGTGTTGAGCAGTCGTCTCTGATTGGCACTTCTGTGGTGCACAGCACCGAGGAAATGCGCGTCGACGGCAGTCTGCACGTGGGCAAGGTATGCATCACCGCGGGCGACCTGGCTCGCGTAGCCAATGATGACGGCTTTATCGATTGCGAGTTTGAGCTGTGCAACACCGGTGGCCAGAATCGCGAGCTGAGCCCCAAGGGCATTGACAAGGGCGTGGGCGTGGCGCGAGCGCTGGCGTATCTGGGCCGCGAGGGAAATGCGCGCACCTTTGGCTTTGGCGATTCGGGCAACGACCTGGGCATGCTCGCCGCCGTCGAGACAGCCGTGGCCATGGGTAATGCCATGCCCGAGGTCAAGGCGGTCGCCGACTACGTGACCGACGATGTCGCACACGACGGTACCGTCACAGCGATGCAGCATTTCGGCCTCATCTAGTGAATCCCGCGTTCTGACGTTTGCTCAAACTGCGACTCTTCGCTTTTGAATGCTCAATCGATTTATCAATCCAAACACTGAGGTGTTTATACCGTTCGCCGAGAAGATAAAAAACCGCAGCTCAAGCCTTGATAAACGTAGGTAAAGTGTTTAGCAGTTTACCGGCCTTATGCAAACGAAAGGAATCAGGCAGATGGCAATCAAGGTGTTCGCTGACGGTGCAAACCTCGAGGGCATGCTCGACATGTACGAGAACGGCAACGTTCAGGGTTTCACGACCAACCCGTCCCTTATGAAGAGGGGCGGCGTGACGGATTACCGCGCGTTTGCCAAAGAGGTCTTGACCCACATCACCGATGTGTCCGTCTCGTTTGAGGTCTTTGCCGACGACGTCGAGACCATGGAGGTCGAGGCGCGCGAGATCGCTACCTGGGCCGAGAACGTCTACGTCAAGATTCCGTGCGTGACCACCAAGGGCGAGTCCACCGCCGAGCTGGTGCGCAAGCTGTCGGCCGACGGCATCAAGGTCAACGTCACCACCATCTTTACGCCTAAGCAGGTTGACGAGATGGTCGAGGCCGTTGACACCGAGACGCCGTCCATCATCTCGCTCTTTGCCGGCCGCATCGCCGACACCGGCGTCGACCCCATTCCGTTTATGACGGAGTCGGTCAAGAAGGCCGCCATCAAGCCCAACTGTGAGGTCCTGTGGGCGTCCACGCGCGAGCTCATCAACATTTACCAGGCCGAGGCCTGCGGTTGCCAGATCATCACGGTGCCCAACGGCATCCTGGCCAAGCGCAAGAACATCGGCCGTGACCCGTACGAGGTCTCGCTCGACACCGTCCGCGGCTTTGCCAAGGATATCGCGGCGCTCGGTTTCCATATCCTGCCGTAACGCGAACACTGGCTACGCCGCGGGTTGTTCGCCCCGGCTTTTCCTTTCCCTACCGCTCACGCGCTTCGCGGGGGTCGCGCTAGGCAAAGGAAAGGCCGGGGCTGCCGGCACGAGCTTGCCAGCAAGTTGGCGCTTGGCTTCCATATCCTGCCGTGGGCAAAGGTACCCCCGCCTGCGCCGTGCAAAATTGAGAGTATTCAGCAAGGTAAAGGCTTTTACCAGTTAACCGAAGCACGGAACAGCCCCCGTTTTGGCTCTGACGACGCTAAAACGGGGGCTGTTTTTTGCTTTTTCGTCTCTGAGGGGCATCCGGAACGGTGGAATTTGCAGAATACTCGCGATTTTGCACATCGCTACAGGGGGTACCTTTGCTTTGGCGGTTTACTTTCCCTGCTCCATGGTGAGCGAGATCTTCTTGCGGTCGCGATCGACCTTCTCGACCCACACCTTGACCGTATCGCCAACGCGCACCACGTCGCTCGGGTGCTTGACAAAGCGATTGGCCAGCTTGGAGATATGCACGAGGCCGTCCTGGTGCACGCCCACGTCGACGAACGCGCCAAAGTCGACGACGTTGTGCACCGTGCCCTTGAGTTCCATGCCGGGCTCCAGGTCATCGATGGAAAGTGCTGAGCGGCTAAAGACCACCTCGGGCGCGTCGTCGCGCGGGTCGCGGCCGGGCTTCTTGAGCTCGTTGACAATGTCGATGAGCGTGAGGGTGCCGCAGTTCAGGTCGCTTGCCAGCGCCGAGATACTGCCCAGACGGCGCTCGATGTCGGGCACGCCGCCGCGACTGAGCTCGCTGGCTTTAACGCCGGCGCGTTCCAGGACGGACGTGGCCACCTCGTAGCTCTCGGGGTGGACGCTTGTCGCGTCGAGCGGGTTCTTGCCGCCGCTGATGCGCAAAAAGCCCGCGGCGTTCAGATATGCCTTGGGTCCCAGCTTGGGGACTTTCTTGAGCTGGCGGCGATCGGTAAAGGCTCCGTTTTTCTCGCGGTAGGCCACGATATTCTTGGCTACGCTCGGTGTGATGCCCGATACGTATCCCAGCAGGCTTGCGCTCGCGGTGTTGACGTCGACGCCCACGCGGTTGACGACGTCCTCCACCACATGGCCCAACGTGCGCGAAAGCTCGGCCTGGTCAAGGTCGTGCTGGTACTGGCCAACGCCGATGGACTGGGGCGGGATCTTGACGAGCTCTGCCAGCGGGTCTTGCAGGCGGCGGCCCAGGCTCATGGCGCCGCGCACGGTGACGTCCAGGTCGGGGTATTCCTGGCTCGCGAGCTCGGAGGCGGAGTACACCGATGCGCCGGCCTCGTTGACGATGGTGTATCGCAGTCCAGGCGCCTGCTCGGCGATGAACTCCGAGACGACTTCCTCGGTCTCGCGGCTGGCGGTGCCGTTGCCGATGACGATGGTGTTGACGCCGTCCTTCTTGATGAGGCGAGCGAGCTCGCGCTTGGTGCCGGCGACGTCGTGGCGCGGCTTGGTGGGGTAGACCACGCCGTGGTCGAGCAGCTTGCCGGTCTCGTCCATGACGGCGACCTTGCAGCCGGTGCGGTAGCCCGGATCGAGCGCGAGCACGCGGGCACCGCGCACGGGGCGTGCAGAGAGCAGGCCCTCGAGATTCTTGGCAAAGACGTTGATAGCCTCGGTCTGGGCGCGAACGGTGAGTTTGGCGCGGGCCTCGCGCTCCAGCGAGGGGGCCATCAGGCGCTTGTAGCCGTCGGCGATGGCGGCGTCAAAGACGGGCGCGAAGACGCCCTGGCGTCGGGGCCAACGGCTGCCGAGGCGTGCCGTGGCGGCGGCGCCGTCGACCTTCACGCGCACGCGGAGCTTGCCCTCGCGCTCACCGCGGTCGATAGCTAGCACGCGGTGGTTGGGTATACGGCGCAGCGGCTCATCATAGCTGTAGTACGGCTCGTAGGGGGTCTTCTCGGCGGGGTCGGTGGCCTCGACGACGATATCGGCGGTGTTTTGCGTAAAGGCGCGCAGGTCGGCGACGTTCTCGGGGTCTTCGGCCACCGTCTCGGCCACGATGTCCGCCGCGCCGGCGAGCGCCTTCTCGGGCGTGTCGAAGCCGGCTTCCTCGTTGACGTAGTCCGCGGCGGTGTCGAGCGCGCTGCCCTTGGCGGATGCCTGCATGATGATCATGTTGGCAAGCGGCTCCAGGCCTGCCTCGCGGGCCTTCTGCGCGCGAGGCAGGCGCTTTTTGCGGTAGGGCTTGTAGAGGTCCTCGACACGCTGGAGCTGCGTGGCCTCGCGAATCTGCTGCTCGAGTTCGGGCGTGAGTTTGCCTTGGGCATCGATGAGCAGGATGACGTCCTCTTTGCGCTGTTCAAGATTGCGCAGGTAGGACAGGCGCTCGTCGAGTGCGCGCAGGGCGACGTCGTCCATGCCGCCCGTGGCTTCCTTGCGGTAGCGCGAGATAAAGGGGATGGTGTTGCCCTCGTCGATGAGCTTGACGGCTGCCTCGATGTTGGCGGCCTTAAGGTTGAGCTCGTGGGCGAGCTGGGCGATAAGATCCATGGGACTCCTTGCGTTTAAGGTGCGTTTGCAGCACAGGGCTACCAAGGATACCACCCGTCCCAAAAGGCTGTTTTGGGGCCGCGCCACGAAAACGGCCTATCTACTACGTTTTACCCGTAGGGGCTGACCATACCTGGGTTTTCCGAAAGTCGGCAAGCCGTTTACCTGCACTGATAATTGTTCTCGGGGGAAGCGGGCACTGCGGGGCGCGGCAACGGCGCGCGATTTCCGCGTCGCAGC
>CALLST010000395.1:0-3241 GCA_938011875.1 uncultured Collinsella sp.
GCAAGCGTGGTCCCGGTTGTGAAAATTTCTCCGATACCGGCTTGGCCCCTCGGTGCCAACGCCATATCAAAGGTGTACGCACGAGTAAAAGGAGCTGCGCGACCATGGGTAAAACGGTTCTTACCTTCGGCGAGATCATGATGAGACTCTCACCCAAAGACCACCTGCGTATTGAGCAGGCAACCGAGTTTGACGTCCGCTACGGCGGCGCCGAGGCCAACACTGCGCTTTCCCTGGCCTACCAGGGCGACAAGGCCGCTTACGTCTCCGTTGTCCCGGCCAACCGTCTGGGCGAGTGCGCCCTGCGTTCGCTGAAGGCCTACGGCGTCGACACCACGCGCGTCGTGCGTCAGGGCGACCGTCTTGGCTCCTATGTGTTTGAGGTCGGCGCCTCGCAGCGCGGTAACGGTTGCGTCTACGACCGCAAGTACTCTGCCATCAACATGGCCAAGCGCGACGTCTTTAACTGGGACGAGATCCTCAAGGGCATCGATGTCTTCTATTTCTCCGGCGTGACCCCCGCCGTCTCCGATGAGATGGCTGCCGCCTGCAAGGATGCCCTCACCGTCTGCCGCGCCAAGGGCATCACCACCGTGTGCGACGTGAACTATCGCGGCAAGATGTGGTCGCCCGAGAAATCGCAGGCCACCATGAAGGAACTCCTGCCGCTCGTCGACATCTGCATCGCCAACGACGAGGATGCGCCTGCCGGCCTCGGCATGACCTGCGTCTCCGGTTCCCTTGCCCACGGCATCGAGGAGCGCGACACCTACGTCGAGATGGCCCGCCAGATCTGCGCCGAGTACGGCTGCAAGAAGGTCGCCTCGGTCGTCCGCAACATCTCCTGCGTCGAGCGCTCCATCTGGATGGGCATGCTCTTTGACGCCGAGAGTGGCGAGCACTGGTTCTCCCCTGCTCACGACGTACACGTGCTCGAGGGCGTTGCCGCCGGCGACGCTTTCAACGCCGGCCTCGTCCATGCCCTCATCAACGACTTTGACCCGCAGGACGCCGTCAACTATGCGATTGCAGCCTCGATCCTCAAGCTCACCATCAAGGGCGATTCCAACTTGGTGACCGCAGGCGAGATCGCAGCCGTGGCATCCGCCGCCGACGGTGGCACCCGCGTCGCGCGCTAGGCCGTCTCCATTCCGCGGGCCGCAGCTTTCCAATCCCATACCCCTGCGGCCCGCTCCCCGATTCCTCCGGTCGGGCAAAACCACCAGTCCCATTCCGGTTTTGTCTGGCATTCCCTACATGACTGGTCGAGCAGCCGGTTTTGGAATTGCTTGAACCCCAAGCAGTGCCTCCGATAACCAATCCAAAATCGGCTCCTGACCAGCACATTTGGTAATCACGCGCCCATGCGCGCCACACATCGAAAGGAACATCATGTTCGATCAGTTCTACACCACGCTTGAGTCCCTGGGCATCGTGCCGGTCGTTGTGCTCGACAAGGTCGAGGACGCCGCCCCGCTCGCCCACGCTCTTATGGCAGCTGGCATGAAGTCCGCCGAGGTCACCTTCCGCACCGCCTGCGCCGCCGAGTGCATCGCCGCTATGGCCGAGGCCGAGCCCGAGATGTGCGTTGGCGCCGGCACTGTCCTGACCGTCGAGCAGGTTGAGCAGGCCCGCGCCGCCGGTGCCAAGTTCATCGTCTCCCCGGGTTACAACGAGGACGTCGTGAAGCATTGCATCGACATCGAGCTGCCCGTCCTTCCCGGCACCGTGACCCCCTCCGAGGTCACCGCAGCCGAGAACCTGGGCCTCAAGGTCACCAAGTTCTTCCCCGCGTCCCAGTATGGCGGCCTGAACACCATCAAGGCCCTCGCCGCTCCGTTTGTCGGTCACCGCTTTATGCCTACCGGCGGCGTGAGCACCGCCAACGTCGAGGAGTACTTGAGCTCCTCCGCCATCATCGCCTGCGGTGGCACCTGGATGGTCAAGCCGGCCCTGTTTGCCGACGGCGACTTCTCCAAAGTCGAGCAGATCGCCCGCGAGGCCATGGACGTCGTCAAGAAGGTCCGCGGCTAGGTTTAGCTCTCTATCGTGAAAGGGGGCGTGCCCTAGACCTCGCCCCCTTTCTTTTAAAGCGGCTCGGAAGCGCGCCGTTTCCGTCACGAACAAGAACCAAAACCGTCTTGTATGCTGATAGAACGTGACGGAAGCGACACGCGCCCGAGCCGCTTTGCCTACTCGGCTGGCAGTCGCGCCCAGCTGAGCCACTTCGACAAAAGCCGAGCCACCAAAACAGCTGCGGCGCCGTCTGGAGGAATGGACCTTTGCTTCCGGTCTTTTCCTCCAAGCGGCACCGCATCTTTGTGCCCCGGTCACACCGCAACTTATATGGGGATTGATTAGATGAACGAGTCTTTGGACAGCTCAAAATAGTCGGGATGCAAGGCGATAACCGGACCTTGCTCTTCGGGCATCAGGTGCAGGTGCGTCTCTGCCAGATAGCTCGCCGCGTCGGTATCGCCCCTCTTAATGGCCTCGAGAATCCGGCGATGCTGCCGACGAATCGGCTCCCAATCCAAATCCTGCGACACCATACGCAACCAGTTATATCGCTCAAAATGCGTGTTGATGCTCTTCATCCAACCCCACAACATGTGACGACCGGCAATCTCAAAACATGTCTCATGGAACAGGTTATCCAGGTCAAAGAAACGGCGCGTTTCGCCATGGTCGAGCGACTCGGACTCGGTAAGAATCTGCTCAAGCCGCTGCTTTTGCTCGGGCGAGGCGGCCGAACAGCATTTAATTAGCACGCTTCTCTCGAGCTTCTCGCGCAAAAAGCAGGCGTTTTCGGCGCGTTCCATGCTGATCTTAGAGACGTAGGTGCCGCTTTTGGGACGCGTTTCCACCAGCTCCTGCTCACGCAAGCGCACAAAGGATTCGCGAATGGGCGTGCGCCCGATTCCCGTCTCCTTTTCCAGACCAATCGCCGAAAGACGCGTGCCGGGCCTGAGCTCGACATAGATGATCTTGGAGCGCAATGCGTTGTACGCCTGGTCTTGCAGGCTCTGATAATGCTGGTGCTGTTCCATAAAGCCCTCGGATGAAGCTCACGGTTTGTCGAATTTCACCATGCAATACTATCGCATCCCCCGCCCCATCATAAGTTGCGGTGGAAAAGTTAAAGATAAAAGCCAAAAACAGCAAAAAAAAGCACAATTACACCCCCACAAAACCCAACCAGTTGTTGAGATTAAATGAAACGTCACCAAATTATAGATAT
>CALLST010000396.1:0-1054 GCA_938011875.1 uncultured Collinsella sp.
CGCCGGAGGAGTTCCGGAACCGGGCCCTTGCGGCGTAGTCGCTATTTGTTCAGTCCAAGTTTCGGGGCGCAGTTCACTGTCCCCTTCGTGGTGGTTTTTCGTTCTGAGCCAAGGAGATTCATGTTCAACATTGTGCTGTATGCGCCCGAGATTCCGGCCAATACGGGCAATATCGGCCGCACCTGCGTGGTTACCGGCGCCCGCCTGCATCTGGTGGAGCCGCTGGGGTTTTCGCTCGACGACAAGACGGTACGTCGCGCCGGCCTGGGCTACTGGCAAAACTTGGACGTGACGACCTATGCCAGCTGGGAGGATTTCCTTGCGCGCAATGGCCTCTCCCCTGCCGACGAACGCCTGCATCTGCTGACCAAAAAGGCACGCCGCACCTATGCGCAGAGCACCTACCGCGACGGCGACTACTTGGTCTTTGGCAGCGAGAGCTCGGGCATTCCCGAGCCGCTGCTCGCCGCGGTGCCCGAGCGCTGCGAGCGCATCCCGATGCTGCGCGATTGCGACTCGCTTGATAACGCCGAGACTTGGGAAGCCCACGAGGTGTCGCTGGGGCATATCGAGGACGGCCATGAGGTCATCCTTCAGCAGGATATCTGCGGCAACTTCGTCAATCCGGACGACTACCGCATCAGCGCACTCAACCTCTCCAACAGCGCCGCCATCGTCCTCTACGAAGCCCTGCGCCAAACAGGCTTTCCGGGAATGTGACAAAGGAACTGTCCCTTTGTCACATTCAAGCGCCGCGCCGATGGCGCACACGCCTAATTGATGCTCTAGATAAAGAGCCTCACTTTTAATCAGAATTAACTAAAGTAAAATGAAGTTAAACGGCGGTGTGAAAGGAGAGCCTTGTGGAATATCTCGAGAACCCGTTTACCCCCAGTTTTGGTGAGGTTCCCGCCCATCTCGCTGGCAGACAACAGATTATTCGGGATTTGGACCGTGCCTTCTTGAGCCAGCGCAGGCGCCCAGAATTGACCTCGATCTTCTCAGGCGCGCGTGGAACCGGTAAAACCGCTCTCATGTCGTCGCTCGCGACAAG
>CALLST010000397.1:0-4639 GCA_938011875.1 uncultured Collinsella sp.
GCCGAGGGCCGCAGCCGCGTAAAAATTGACGGCCGCATCGCCAGCGTGCGTGAGCTTTCGGAGCGCGTCGGCGTGATGATGGATCTTTGCGGTCAGCACGAGCACCAGCGCCTCCTCGATCCGGCGCATCACGTTGCCATGGTCGATGCCTGGGCTGGTCGCTCTGCGCTCGAGGCGCTCGAGCACTACCGTGCTTGCTTTAAAGCCTCGCGCGCGGCTGCCAAGGAAGTCCGTCGCGTCGAGGAGGCCTCACGTGCGCGGGGGAGTCGCGTCGAGGAAGCGCGCTTTGCGCTCGAGCGCATCGGCGAGGTCGACCCCAAACCGGGCGAGTATGAGGAACTCGAGGAACTGCTGCCGCGCTCCGAACATGCCGAGGTACTGGTTGCCACAGCTAACGATGCCCATGCATCGCTTGCCTCCGAAGGGGGAGCGCTCGACGCCGTGAACAGCGCCGTGGCAGAACTTTCCCGAATGGCTACCGTCGATCGCAAACTGGGCGACATTGCCGATGCACTTTCGGATGCCTGTATCTCACTTGAGGATTGCGCGAACGAGCTTCGTGCCTATCGCGATGGCGTCGCCTTCGACCCGCGCGAGCTCGCTCGCATGCGTGAGCGGTATTCCGACCTCAAGGGCCTGTTGCGTCAGTGGGGCCCCACCATGGACGATGTTTTTGCCATGCGCGATCGCTCGCAAGAGCTGCTGTCCCTGGTCGATGATGGCGATGAACAGATCAAAAAGGCGCGTGAGGCACTCGGGAGCGCTGAGCGCGAGTTGTTTGCCGCTGCCAAGGCGCTTAAGCGCGCTCGCAATACGGCGGCCCCGCGCTTCTGCCACGAGGTTGGTCGTCAGATGGCACGCTTGGAGATGGGCGGCGCCGAGCTCGTTTGGGAGTCGCGTGATCTTCCGCGCGCCGAGTGGACGCCGGCGGGTCCTTCGAGCTACGAGCTTCTGTATCGGAGCGGTGCCGGCTTGACGCCACGCCCTCTGCGCCGCATTGCCTCGGGCGGCGAGCTCAGCCGCGTTATGCTGGCGAGCAAGGTGGTCTTGGGTAATGCTGACGGCGTCGACACACTGGTATTTGACGAGGTCGATGCCGGTGTCGGCGGCTCTACCGCACGTGCCCTCGCGAGCGTGCTGGCAGATCTCGCCGCTACGCATCAGGTGATTGTCGTAACCCACTTGGCGCAGGTCGCCGTCATGGCCGATAAGCACTACGTGGTGAGCAAAGAGCCCGGCGACGTTCCCCAGACGCATCTGGATGAGGTAACCGGTGAAGCGCGTACCGCCGAGATCGCCCGCATGTTGAGCGGCGATCAGTCCGAGGCAAGCTTGGCCCACGCGAAGCAGATGCTCGAAGAATCTCGAGGTTAGGTCGTATCAGCGGTGTTGGTGGGACAAAATGGACTGAAATTTTTGTCCCACTACGCGTTTTACTCAACGACCTTATCCGGCTGGATGAGCTCCTCGTAGTAGCTGATATGCTCGCGAGCGTCTTCAATCTCGGGCAGCAGGAAGTTGTAGATGACTTCGATGATCATCGTGGCGCTGATCTTAGAGAACGCAAAGTCGCCCGTTGTCAGCAGCGCTTCGTGGTTGACGGTGTTAAAAGTGTAGTCTGCCAGGCGCGCGAGCGGGGATTTACTGTCGCTGCTGATGACGACTACGGTGGCACCACAGCCGTGAGCCGCTTTTGCCATGCGATTCAGTCGACGCGACTTGCCGGAGTTCGAGATCAGCACGATGACATCTCCGGGGCGCAGCGTAAGCGCAAAACCAATCGAGGTCTCGCTGATGGTGCTTGCCATACAGCGAAGGCCCAGCTGCGAAAACTTAAACGTCGCGTCGAGCGCGACGGCGTTGGTGTTGCCTACGGCTGCAAACTCAATAACGCCGGCATTCTTAAGCGCGTGTACAACTGCGGCCAACGTGTCGTGATCTATGCCGTCGATGGTCGCATTAAGCTCACTCACCTTGGCGGCGAGGATATTTTTTAGGCTCTGCTCCATATTGTCGAGCGAGACCTCGTCAGTCAGGCCCTCGTTACGCTGGCTTTCCAAATCCCTCGCCAACGAAAACTGAAAGCTGCGGAAGCTACCAAAGCCAAGCTTGCGGCAGAAGCGCGAAACGGTCGCCTCGGACGTGGCGGCGGCGCGCGAGAGCTGAGCGGCCGTGAGGCGTGGCGCCTCGGACTGGTGCTCCAATATATAGTCGACAATGCGCTGCTCGGACTCGCTGTATCCCTGATGGGTGCTAATGAGGGAAAGTGCGCTCTTGCTACTATCGGTCATGGATGGCTCCTGGTTGGCATGAAAATCTAATTTACTACGCCATGCCATAGTATACGGGCATTTTCAATTACAAGATACACCTTGCCGTTTCAAGAGTTGATGGTAAACTTTCACTTACCGTTTACGGTTATGAAAGAACCTTTCACCGGAGATTTGCACCTTAGCTCTTCTCACGCGGACGGTAGGTTGGTATCTTTCAGTTGTGGAAAAACGCGCATCGAAGCGCGTGTAGGGGAGCGCCCGCGGGCGCTGTACTCAAGAAGGAGGGACACATGGCTAAGTTTGACATCATCGCCGCGACCGGTTGCCCGACCGGCATTGCGCACACCTTCATGGCGAAGGAGGCGCTGGAGAAGGCTGCTGCCGAGCGTGGTCTGACCATTAAGGTCGAGACACATGGCCAGGTCGGTGTCGAGAACGAGCTCACCAAGAGTGAGATCGCTGGTGCCAAGGCCGTCGTCGTCGCAGCCGATAAGGATGTCCAGGCTGAGCGTTTCGCCGGCAAGCCCATGGTTTCCGTTGGTGTTTCCAAGGCCCTGTCCGTTGAGGCCGCCGGTAAGCTGATTGACCGCGCGCTCGCCGCCAAGGGCGACGACACGGTTGCCGCTGCCGCCGATGTCGAGGACGAGGTCGAGGAGAAGGAGTCCATCGGTCACGTCATCTACAAGCACCTCATGAACGGCGTCAGCCACATGCTGGTCTTCGTCGTTGCCGGTGGTGTCCTGACCGCCGTCTCGTTCCTGTGGGGCATCACATCCTTCGATTCGACGGCTGCTGACTACAACAGCTTCGCTGCCATGCTCAAGATCATCGGCGGCATCGCCATGAACCTCATGGTTCCGGTGCTTTCCGCCTACATCGCCGAGTCCATCGGTAAGCGCCCGGCGCTCGTCCCCGGCTTTGTTGCCGGTATGATTGCCATCCAGGGTCTTCCCATCAACGCCGATACCGGTATGATCGACGCTGGAGGCTCGGGTGTGGGCTTCGGCTTCCTGGGCGGCATCGTCGGCGGCTTCCTCGCTGGCTATGTCATCCTGCTGCTCGAGAAGGCTTTCTCTAAAATTCCCGCGAGCCTTAATGGCCTGAAGGCAATCTTCCTGTATCCGCTGTGCTCTACCGCCATCGTCGGCCTGGTCATGCTCGGTATTTCCGGCCCCATGGCTGCCATTAACCAGGGCATGATGGATTTCCTGCAGAGCCTCGGTAACTCCGGTCCGGTGATCCTTGGCCTGGCCATCGGCTGCATGTGCGCCTTTGATATGGGCGGCCCGGTCAACAAGGCTGCTTACGCTACTGGCACCTTCCTGCTCGGTACCGCTCTCGAAGCTGGCGTCGGCACCGAGACCTACAACTTCGGCACCAACTTCATGGCTGCCGTCTCCGCCGCTTGCATCGTTCCGCCGCTGATCACCACCTTCGCCGTCGTTGTCGGCAAGAAGTACTTCAGCCAGGAGGATCATGACGCCGGTATCGTCAACCTCATCCTTGGTTGCACCCACATCACCGAGGGCGCCATTCCGTTCATGACCAAGAACATCTGGCCCGTCATGCCCATCATGATGCTCGGTTCTTCCATCGCTTCCATCTTGACCATCTTCTTCAACGTTCACGATCCGGCGCCTCACGGCGGCTTCCTGGTCCTGCCTGTTGTCGAGAACGGTCCGCTGTGGGTCCTCGCGATCCTCATCGGCGCTGTGGTCGGTGGCATCCTGTTCGTGGCCTTCAAGAAGTACGACTTCGAGAAGAATCAGAAGGCCGCTCCTGTAGCCAAGCCGGTTGAGGCTTCCAAGGCCGCTGCCGTTGAGGCCCCTAAGGCCGCGGCTGCCGACTTCGTGAAGGTTGAGAACGTCTTTGTCGCCGAGGACTTCGCTTCTCGTGACGAGGCTCTGAGCTTTGTCTCCAACCAGGCCGTCAAGGCCGGTATCGCCGGCGACGCCGACGCCGTGATGAACGCCTTCCTGGCCCGCGAGGCCGAGGGCACCACGGGCATGATGGAGGGCTTCGCCATCCCGCATGCCAAGTCCGACGCCATTACCGAGGCCGCCGTCATCGTCGTCAAGGACGAGTCCGGCGTGACCGGTTGGGACACCATGGACGGCGCTCCCGTTAACGTGGCTATCGCCCTGCTCATCCCGGGTGCCCAGGCTGGCACCACGCACCTCAAGATCCTGTCCAAGGTCGCCGAGGCGCTCATGGACGAGGACTTCCGTTCCACCGTCAAGGGTTCCACTGACGCCGCCGAGATCGCCAAGACGATCAACGCCCGCCTGGTCTAATCCAGCAGTTAGCGAATAATATCGCCCCTTGTAACAAAGGCGGAGACCCTCTCCAGGGCCTCCGCCTTTTTC
>CALLST010000398.1:0-5641 GCA_938011875.1 uncultured Collinsella sp.
TGAACTCCAGCACCACCGATCAGCGCTTTGCCGACACGGCCGCCCTTGCCAACTGGTACTACGACCACAAGGTGACGGTTGCGATCGCCAACACGCAGGAAAAGACCGCCAACGGCAACCCGCTTATGGCGCGCATTAGTCAAACCGACTGGACGGATAAGACAATCGACGCCACGCTCGCCGATCCCACGGCGCAAGCGACCGTGTTTTCTCTTGCCGGCGAGGTGACCGAAAAGGTTAGCTACGACGATCTTTCGGGCACGGTGCATGTGGGCGACAAGGTGGGCAGCGTTACACTCAAGCAGGACGGCACCAAGATCGCCGTCATGGACCTGGTTGCTGACGAGGAAGGCGCAGGGCCGAATCCCATTGAGTGGCTCCTTGTGAAGCTCGATCGCTTGGGCCGCCGCATCGACAACCGCCCGCTCACAGCCGAGAGCGAGACCGTAGCCAAGGCGCCCAAGGCGTAGGGCCGGAGCGATATCACATCGAACCAAATGAGGCGTCCAACGGGGCGCCTCAATTTTGAGGGTTCGAATCCCCAGCCTCCTTTCTCCGCACAAAAAAGGGCCCCAAATGGGACCCTTCTTTCAATTCATACTGGCGGAGAGCTGGGGATTCGAACCCCAGATGCCCTTTTGGGGCATACTCGCTTAGCAGGCGAGCACCTTCGGCCTCTCGGTCAGCTCTCCGTAACAGCCGTTCTATAGTAACCAAACAGCCAAGGATGGGCAAGAGGAAATTTTCTAATTGCCTAGCATCCTTTCCTCCTTGGAGGCTTCGCCTACCCCAGCGAGCGGTTGAGGGAGCCGAGCTCGTCGTTGCCCATGGTGCGCCACATTTGGAAGATGCAACCGCGTGCCAGGAAAAAGAAGCCGTTGTCGACCAGTTGAACAGCGGCATCTGCCAGCTGATTCGTCACGGCGGACACTGGCGGCAGCTCGAGTCCAGCCTTGCGAATGGTCTCGACCGCTTCCTCGAACGTCGGAGGCTCGCTGACGCCCATCTCGTTCATAAGGCCCTGCATTTCTTCCAGCGCGCTGCTGCCCGACTCCTCGCCACGTGGCACCAGACGGTAACAAGCCAGCGCAAGGTCGAGCTGATCGCAATTCCAATAGGCAAACGCCAGGCGATAGAACAGGTAGCCGATTGCAGAGCGATCGCTGGCAATACGTAGGCCGTGGCGCGCCACCTCGATAATCTCGTCAAAGCGCTCCAGACGCGCAAGAACGTTGATGAGCGCAAAGTGCGATTGCATGGACGAGCGCGCCAGATCGTAAAGATGGCGCACCTCGGGCAGCGCTCGTTCAAAGTCCTCTTGCTCGACGTAAAAGCTGCAGATCTCGTGCTGGGCAAAGTACAGCGCATCGGGCGCACGAAGGATTCGCACAGAGCGGTCTTCTTCCAACACCGGTAGCACCATGCGCACCAGCTGGTTATCGCAAAACTGCGTTTGAACCGGACCTGTCGCCAAAAGCTCGGCAACGGCGCACTTAGCCTCCAACTCCTCAACAAGACGGGAAAAGCCTTCAAAAGCACCTGTACGGTCGACTTTTGCCTGCTCGCGCAATTCAACAACACGGGCCACGTATGGGTCGTCGTCCTCTTCCATGACCTCCAACTCGTCAGCCGTATCGGCAAGCAGCAAATCGCGCAGCGCCGGCGGAAGCGTGCGATGGTCATCACGCGGACGAGCATGAACCTCCGCAGGTTCAATCGTCTCCGGAGCAGTTGACTCATACGCCTCAAGTACACGCTTGCACGGCATATCGTCCATGTCCATGCTCTCAAGATCCTTGGCGACAGGCACGCAATCGGCCAGATAGGCCGCGCGCCCAAAGAAATACGTTGCGACAATGCGCTCGCCCTGCTCACTGTCGGGAGCAGCAATCTGCACATAGCAGCGCGTGATGCAGGTGCCCGCGGCAAAACACGCTGCCGCAAGCGTGAGCGCCACGCGCGCATCGTGCTCCGCGGCCCAGATCGCGCGCGTGTCCTCGTCCAACTCGCGCCAGGCGTCATCTTGAGCGTCGTATTCACGTTGCGGCATGGCATCCACGACAGACTGCCCAAACCGAACGAGCATAATCCCCTCGGCAACGTTTGCCCGATAGGTATAGTCGAGCCGTGTGACAACGTTAAGTGCCTCGACGATACGCGCGAAGCGGGTACGCACATCCCACTCACCGCCCGGCTGGCAAGCCACCGTACCCGGTTTGCCCCACGGGTTATCGCTCGAGGCCGTATCGAGCAGTCGGGGAACATCGTTGGTCGTCTTGGCGATATGCCACGAATCAAAGAGCGCGCAGCCCTCAAGGCTCGGCGAGGATGCCGCAGGGGCCAATCCGGCCCCGATGCGCTCAAGGATGCCGGAGAGGCGGTTGAGACGGCACTCGATGGCAAGCAGCATGTCAATCTCGTCCTGGTCCAGCAGGCTACGATCAAAATTGAGATAAAACAGCTTTGACCGGTCGATGCGCGCCAGGCTCATTTCGGACTTGGCGGCAATGGTGCGCAGACGGGGCAAGTCGACCTCGCTCATAAGTGCGGCGGCATAACGCTCGATACCGCTCGGATTCTCGGCATGGTCAACGCGGTAAAGCAGCGTCTCGATAGCATCGGGGAGCGGTGACGTGTTAAAGCCCAAAAACACCTCGACCGGCTCGGGCAACTTTACGAGCTTGATCTTGTCGACAACGTTTTGCATGTCCGCATCGAGACCGTCGACGCCCGCCGTGTTCGCAATAGCGCTTTCGGAGTTGGCAAATATCACGTAGCGCAAGAACATCGAGGCCATGAACTCACCGTAAGGAAGGGCGCGGGTCGAATTCCATGTCTCGTGGTCGGACTGCTCGCGCATGGGGCCTTCGGGAGAGCCGGCAGTTTGCGCACACGCGTGCATTGCACCGTTGGCTTTCCTTACCATAATCTCACCAATACTGGAATCCGACTCGTTAAGGACCAGTTCCATGTCGGGATCGTTGGGCAGCGGAGCCTCGCTGACGGGGCGGTCCACCTTGTACACCTCACCCGAAACGCTTACGTAGCCCAAAAGCGACACATGACTTTTGCCAACGAATTCGACGACATAACAAGATTCATGCTGATCCTCGCCAAAGAGTTTCCAGACCACGCCATATGAGCGTCCCGCAGGCTGCTCGGGCATCGCCGGAAAGCGCTTCTTGGGATCGAGAAACCTGAGCTTGTATGTCGGACGCTCTGCCACGAAGTATCACCCTGATCGGTCGCTTGAAGAAGGAGTGGTCGCGAATTAGTCGCGACATCTACTCGGAATCTTACACGAGTCGACAGGAAATAGTCCGCTTTACGCCCGCGCCTCGACCGAGGTTCGAATCCATGCGGTGTTGCCATAAAAGAAAAGCCCCCGTTGCCGGAGGCTTTCAATTTCAATTGGTGCGGCGTATAGGATTCGAACCTATGACGTTCTGATTCGTAGTCAGACCCTCTATCCAGCTGAGGTAACGCCGCAGCGCAAGACATATAAAACCACTTTAGCTTATTGGAGTCAAGCACAATCTCAAACTTTTTTGTGGAACGCAGTTTTGTCATGCTGCTCCGCATATACCGCTGTTCCCCGTACGATCGATTGGCTTTTCGATCACGTCGAACTTGGCATCAAGTTCCCTCAGGAGCGATCTCACCCGCTGGGCACAATCATAATCGGCAAACGAGATGCTCAGCATGCGCGCGACCTGGTTGGAAGTCCCAACTCCATAGAAGTGCTCCAGCGCCACAAGTCCCTCGTGCATCACAAAGGTCTCGACCACATGCGGCGACTCCTCAAAGCACCATTGTGTCAACGGACCCTCACTCGTCTGTCGAACCACCAGGCCACCCATGCCAGACGGCTCACACGTTACAAGCAGGTACTCCCCGCCCTCGTCGCTCTCAAACAAAACCACCCGATCATCAAACAGCTCCATCGCGTCCCCTTTCTCTCGCTCTTATTTAGCAAAAGCATAGCAGGTAGATGGCTGTATACAGAACAGTTGTTCGTGTGTTTTCTATTGAGCTGTCCGCACGGCATGGTATGGACCTGCGCACGAAATAGGGCACCCCCGAAGGAGCGCCCTTGCATATCCCCTATGCAGCCAACTTACGCGACCGGCTCGATCTTCTCGAGACCACCCATGTAAGGACGCAGGACCTCGGGGATCGTGATGGTGCCGTCGGCGTTCTGGTAGTTCTCCAGAATGGCGGCCATGGTGCGGCCGGCCGGCAGGCCGGAACCGTTGAGCGTGTGCAGGTAGCGCGAACCCTTGAAATTCTCGGGGTCGCGATACTTGATGTTGGCGCGACGGGCCTGGAAGTCGCCGCAGTTGGAACAGGAGCTGATCTCCTTGTAGGCGTTGTAGCTCGGCAGCCAGACCTCGACGTCGTAGGTCTGACGGGCAGAGAAGCCCAGGTCGCCGGTGCACAGGCTAATCACGCGATACGGAAGACCCAGCTGCTGCAGCAGGTACTCGGCCTCGGCGGTCATGCTCTCGAGCTCCTCGTCGGACTCCTCCGGCTTGGCAAACTTGACCATCTCAACTTTGTCGAACTCGTGCTGGCGAATGATGCCGCGGGTGTCGCGACCGGCGGAACCGGCCTCCTCGCGGAAGCAGGGGGTGAAGGCGGTGTAGCGGCGCGGCAGAGTGTCGGCATCGAGGACCTCGCCGGCGTGCAGGTTGGTAAGCACGACCTCGGCGGTGGGGATCAGGAAGTTGTCGCCCGAGACGTGATAGGCGTCGTCCTCAAACTTGGGCAGCTGGCCCGTACCGAACATGGTCTGACGCTTGACGACGATGGGCGGCCACCACTCCTTAAAACCACGGCTGGTGTGCGTATCGAGGAAGAAGTTGATGAGGGCGCGCTCCAGGCGGGCGCCGGCGCCACCGAGAACGGTAAAGCGGCTGCCGGAGAGCTTATTGCCACGCTCGAAGTCGAGGATGTCCAGATCGGTGCCCAGATCCCAGTGCGGCTTAAAGTCGAAGTCGAACTCGCGCGGGGTGCCCCAACGACGGCGCTCGATGTTCTCGTCCTCGTCCTTGCCGTACGGCGTGGCCTCGCAAGGAATGTTGGGCAGGTGAGCCATGAAGTCGTACTGCTCCTGCTCGAGAGCAGTGCGGCGCTCGGCCAGACCGTCAATCTTCTCGTTGACGGCGCGCACGGCCTCCTTGGCGGCCTCGGCCTCGTCCTTCTTGCCCTCCTTCATCAGGGCGCCGATCTTCTTGGACTCGGCATTGCGCGTAGCCTGGAGCTCCTCGACCTCGGTGATGACGGCACGACGCTCGTCGTCGAGCTCAAAGAACTTCTCGCGATCCCAAGACGTCTGGCGGTTAGCCATGGCGACATCGATGGCATCGGGGTTCTCGCGAACAAACTTGATATCAAGCATTAGATCCTCCGGCGATATACATTCCATTTAGGTTGCAACCTTGTACATGTATGGGCAAGTATATACTTATGAGCGTTTACGACCCAACTCAACTACGCAAGAAGGCACCCAATGGACGCAGTTTTTTCCTTTTTGTTTGGCACCCGCACCGGTTTTGCCATCCTTTTCGCCGGCGGCATCCTGTTATTTGCGATTCTTGCCTTTGTAATGGAGAAGCGCACCCATAAGATGTACGTCGAC
>CALLST010000399.1:0-5643 GCA_938011875.1 uncultured Collinsella sp.
CTTTTGGTCATGCCCGACGATTGAACGTCAGATTGCCGCTTAGGGGCGTTTGCAGCGTCAATTGGTTATGCGAAGACGATTAAATTATCCCTGTGTATCGCCGGCTTCTCGGCCAGGTTAGCGAGCAGGCGGTTGCTGGCGATCTGGTCCTGGCGGCGGCCGGCGGCAAGTTCCAGCACGTCCGAATCGGCCTCGGCGATACCGCGGGCGACAACCATGCCGCTCGGGTCGCACACGTCGAGCACATCGCCCTCGGCAAACTGGCCATCGACCTCGCGAATACCCACCGCGAGCAAGGAAGAGCCACGGCTGACCAGCGCCTTCGCAGCACCATCATCGACCGTCACCGAGCCATGCGCCTTGTCGCCCAGTGCGATCCACAGCTTGCGGGGTGCGATGTCCAGACGCTCCGCCGGCGGATCGAACAGCGTGCCCACGCTCTCGCCGCGGGCGAGGCGCACGAGCGCATCGGGCTCCTCACCCGAGCAAATCACGCTCTGAATACCCGCCGTCATCAGGATGCGGCTCGCGCGAATCTTGGTAATCATGCCGCCCGTGCCCACCGATGTGGAAGAATCGCCCGCCGAGGCAATAATCTTGGCATCGATCTTATGCACGACAGGAACAAACTCGGCCGTGGGGTCCTCATGCGGATTGGCGGTATAGAGGCCATCGATGTCCGAGAGCGTCACGCACAGATCGGCAGAAACCAGGCAGCTCACAAGCGCCGCCAGCGTGTCGTTGTCGCCAAACTTGATCTCATCGACGGTAACGGTATCGTTCTCGTTGACGACCGGCACCACGCCCAGCTCCACCAGGCGCAGCAGGGCGTCGCGCGCGTGCAGGTAGGACGTGCGGCGCGCCGTGTCGTGACGCGTGAGCAGCACGAGCGAGGTGAGCAGGTCGCGCGCATGGAACTCCTCGTCGTAGGCCGACGAGATGATGCACTGACCGGCCGAGGCGCAAGCCTGTAAGCTCGGAAGGTCGCCGACCGGCTTGCGGTCGAAGCCCAACACGGGATAGCCACAGGCGATAGCGCCCGAGCTCACCACGACCAGGCGCCAGCCAAGCTCGCGCAGCGCTGCGGCCTGGTCGGCAAGTCCGCCGATAAAGGAGCGGTTGACCTTGCCATCGGCGCCCACCACCGTGGACGAACCGATCTTTACCACCATCGTTTTATAAGAAGTCGTCATACGTCAAACCAATCAACTGTTCAGCGAACGGCCGAGCTGGCGGCCAAGGGAGCGTGACTCGCCCCTACCGCCCAAAGAATTAGTGAGCCCAGGGAAAGGCAGAAGCCGCGGCCATGTTCTTGCGCACGAGCTCGTCGCGCACCTGAGCCAGGCCCTGCTCCATGCCCACCACATAGGTCTGCGGGTACAGGAAACGCTTGAAAGCTGCGTCCAGATGATCGAGCGCCCAAGCACAGCGCTCGCGCGCGTCCTGGATGCTCTCACGCGGAGCCACCGCACTGCCATCGCGCACGATCGGCACCAGCAGCTCGCGATACTCAAGTTCGGACACGTCGGTCACCAGGGCGGCATCATTCACGGCCACGAGGGTATTGCCGCGCGCGGCACCCTCCCCCGCCAGATGGTCCTCGTCGTAGATCATGTCGCAGACCGGGCCGCCAAAGCCGTCGTAATAACGGCGCACGCGTTGCACACCCGGGATCGTGCGCTTGTAGGGCTGTTCGGAGAGCTTGACCACCGGCGTCCATGGATCTGCCTCGCTCGCACGGCGGGCGGAAAGCTTGTACACGCCGCCCAGCGCCGGCTGGTCATAGCAGGTCGCGAGCTTGGTACCCACGCCAAAGCTGTCGATAGGCGCACCCTGGTCGAGCAGTGACTGAATCGTGTACTCGTCAAGATCGTTGGAAACCGAGATCCCCACATAGGGCAGGCCCTCGGCATCAAACCGGCCGCGAACATACTTGGAGAGCTTGGCGAGGTCGCCGGAGTCGATGCGAATAGCCGACAGACGCTCGCCCACCGCCTCCATCTCCTTGGCAACCGTAATGGCATGCTCACAGCCCTCGCGCACATCATAGGTGTCGATGAGCAGCGTACAGTTCTTGGGGCTCGATTTGGCAAAGGCACGGAAGGCCTCGAGCTCGGAATCGAAGCTCATCACCCAGCTGTGCGCATGCGTGCCAAAGACGGGAATACCGTAGCGGCGGCCGGCGAGCACATTGGACGTAGAGGAGCAGCCGGCAACGTAGCTCGCGCGTGCAACGGCCAGGCCGCCATCGGGACCCTGGGCTCGGCGCAGGCCAAACTCCGCCACGGGACGACCGTCGGCGGCGAGCACCACGCGCGCCGTCTTGGTGGCGACAAGCGTCTGGAACCCGACGATGTTGAGCAGCGCCGTCTCGAGCAGCTGGCACTCCAGCGCGGGGCCGGTGACGCGCACCATGGGCTCGCGTGGAAAGACGAGCTCGCCCTCGGGCACGCCGTCGATGTTTACATGCGCACGAAAATCGCGCAGGTAGTCGAGGAATCCAGGCTTGAACATCGCGCCGCCGGCAGGGGCCTGGAGCGAGGCGAGGTAGTCGATGTCCTCGGGCGTAAAGCGCAGATTCTCGACCAGCTCGGGCAGTTCGGCGGTGCCGCACATGACGGCATAGGCGCTGCCAAAGGGATGGTCGCGGTAAAACGCGGTAAAACAACCCTGCTCATTGGCCTTGCCGCTCTCCCAAAGGCCCTGGGCCATAGTGAGCTCGTACAGATCGGTGAGCATTGCAATGTCGGTGGGATGCGAGATGTCGGTCAAAGCCATGGGGCGACCTTTCGGATGTGTGGTACAGAATTTGAGGGTTAGACGAGAGCAGAGGATGCGGACATGACACCCGATGCAAATCAGTTAGAGCAGGCCCATGCTAGTCAGGATCGTGTAGCCCATAAAGATGACAAACGCGATGAGGGCAAGGACAATGATGATTTTTTGAGCCGGCGCCATGCCAGGGATCTCGTTCTCGCCCGTAGGTTCCTTGGAGGTAACCATGCGCTGGGCAAAGGTCATCTCGTCACGGCTCGGCTTGGGCTCGACGGACTTGGGACGAGCGGCCTTTTTAGGCTGAGGCTTGGGCGCGGCAGGTGCAGGCTTCACAGCAGCGGGCTTGGGTGCGGGCGCGGGCTTGCGCTCGGATGCAGCGTTCGAGGCGACCTCCTCGGCCTTCGCACGCTCGGCACGCAGGGCAGCCAGCTCCTCACGCTCGCGACGAGCCTTTTCCTGCTCCTCGCGGCGGGCCTTCTCGGCGCGGAGCTCTTCCAACTCGGCGCGCTCCTCGGCAGACAGTGGTTGGGACTCAAGCTCGGCCATGGTATAGCCCTTTCTTTTAAAAAAAGCCGCCGACACAATGTCAGCGGCTTATCAAATCCAAGGGTGGAGACGAAGGGAGTCGAACCCTCGGCCTCTGCCATGCGACGGCAGCGCTCTCCCAACTGAGCTACGTCCCCAGGACAAGTCGATATTTTACCTACGGCTCGCCAACTGTCAACGCCCAATAACCAGTCTTTTTGGGGCGCGGCTATTTTGGCAACTTTTCGAACAGGCGATCCTCTCGATGATTTTTTATCCCCGTCCCAGAAAAATCATCGACGAACGCACTACTTTGCGCTGGTAAGAACACCGGTGGTGTCGAAGGCCGGGGTGAAGCTCTCGTCTACCGCGCCGCCCTCTTGCCAGAACATCGTCGTAAAACCCAGGTCGTCGGCATGGTCGAGCACCTGCTCGTACTCCTCGCGCGTCACGGCACGCGCCAGGTCGCCGCCCTGCTCGCGCATAAGTGCATTGGGCGTGTACTGGTTCATGACCGAGATCGGCACATCGCCCACCGTCTGCCACACCAGGTCCAGCACGCGACACGAATCGTCTGCATGTCCCGGCAGTACCAGATGGCGCACAATCATGCCGCGCTTCATGAGCCCGCCCTCGTCCACCAGCTCTCCCCCGCGGCGATCGATCTCGCGCGCCATCTGGGCCAGACCCGACACGGCCACGCGCGGATAGTCCTTAATATGAGAAAGCGACTGCGCAAGCCCGGCATCGGCATATTTAAAGTCGGTGAGCCACACATCGACCAGGTCGCCCAGCGCCGCCACGGCACTCGCGCGCTCGTAACCACTCGTGTTGTAGACGATCGGGATGACCAGCCCGCGCGTCCGTGCCGCGGCGATCGCAGCAGGCAACAGGTGCGCATAGTGCGTCGCCGTCACCAAATTGATGTTGTTGGCACCCTGGTCCTGCAGCTCCAGCATAATCTCGACCAGGCGCTCAGGCGAAATCTCAAGGCCAAAATTGCCGGTCGAGATCTCGTGGTTCTGGCAGTAGATACATTTAAGCGAGCAGCCGCTAAAGAAGATCGTGCCCGAACCGGCCTCACCCGAGATAGGCGGCTCCTCCCACATATGAAGCGCGGCGCGGGCCACCTTGAGCGTGTCGTTAGCACCGCAGACGCCGTGCGCGCCCTCATCGCGCGCCGCACCGCAACGGCGCGGACACAAATGGCAGGCGGGCGAAAAAAGTTCGGTCAACGACGTCGGCATAAAAACATGCTCCAAAACAACGATTCAGCAGCTCAAACGTAAAGGGCCAGGCCGCGTAGACGACTCCGTCCCTAAGGCGCCGTAATCGTCCGACACGATTTTTGTAATGTCAAGACTGGAATCCACAAAGTGCCGCTTTATGATGTAGGTATTCCGCCCCCCGCGGAGCAACTGGGTGAACCGTCGCGTTTATTTAGGGAGCCCACACAGTCGTACCTAGTACAGGTATCCTTCGTTGTTAAGGACGCTGGAACAGTCGATGAGGGCACCCACCTGTTTTAGGTGGGTTCATTTTCGTAACGTGGGGGGTGGTTTTCTTTTGCCGAAAATCACCATTACAGTCCATATGGATCCCCGCCGGCATCCCGACAAGCCATCGACAACATCCCAATATCTGGTAAGCGCGTGATTATCGCTGCGTGCAATTACATGCACCCCCCTTGGTCGAGTATTATGGTTCGGCTATGCCCTTTGCGCATGGCGTTCTTCTGACCTTTTCCTTCGACGCTTGGCGGTTTTTAGATTCATGGCTTCATCCCCGAGCTACATACCGTACCTATGCGTGGCAGCGGCGGCCTTTATCACGACCTTCCTCGCGGTGCCCCTGGTCAAGCGCTTGGCAATTAAACTCGATGCCGTCGACTATCCTTCTAAGCGCCGCATCAACACCAAGCCCATCCCGCGTTTGGGCGGAACGGCGGTGTTTTTGGGCCTGGTAGTTGCCTGT
Organism: uncultured Collinsella sp.; assembly: GCA_938011875.1. Classification (GTDB taxonomy): domain Bacteria; phylum Actinomycetota; class Coriobacteriia; order Coriobacteriales; family Coriobacteriaceae; genus Collinsella. Next base: position 5,275 of record CALLST010000399.1, read on the forward strand.
ATTGTGCAAATCCTAGGCACCTGGCACCTAGGCTGGCCGCCCGTCCTGGTGCCGCACCCGCGCCTTCACATTAGCTATCCCAAGCTGGCGCTCTCCTTTACCGTCATCTTTGCGACCGGCGCTATCGACGACGTCTTCCAGCTCAAGCCCAAGCAAAAACTGGCCGGTCAGGTCCTCGCCGCGCTCATCGCCTGCGTGGGCGGCCTGCGCATCGGCGTCATCGTCAACCCGTTTGCCCCCGGCGAGATCATGCTCGGATGGCTCGCCTACCCCATCACCGTAATCTATCTGGTGGCATTCACCAACATCATTAACCTCATCGACGGCCTCGACGGCTTGGCCACGGGCATCTGCGGCATTGCCTCGTTC
>CALLST010000400.1:0-1015 GCA_938011875.1 uncultured Collinsella sp.
CATGAAGGATGCACGCTCGGACGACGCTGCCTATCGCCGTTGGTTTGAGCAGCATCGCGCAAAGCCGGGCGACCTGGCGTGCCAGCGCGCCGCTGCGGCGGCATTCGCCTACAGGCCGCTCGTGAGCATTGTGGTGCCCTGCTATAAGACCGATCCGGTTTACCTGCGCGAGTTGCTGGATTCGGTGCTTACCCAGAGCTATGACAACTGGGAATTGCTGCTGATGGACGCCTCGCCCGAATGGGATGCGGTGGCCAATCTTGCAGCAGCCGCTCACGATGAGCGCGTCCGTCGCATCGAGCTGCCCGGCAACGGCGGCATTGTGGTCAACACCAACGCCGGCATTCAGCTGGCGACGGGTGACTACATCGCATTCTTGGACCACGATGACATCCTGGAGCCGGACGCGCTGTTCCACTATGTTGCTGCGCTGAGCAAGGCGGCCCAGGACGACCGTCCGCAGGTCCTGTTCTGCGATGAGGACATGTTCCAGAAGACGGGGGAGTGGGGCCAGCCGGTCTTTAAGACCAAGCTTAACGTCGACCTGCTCTATAGCCATAACTGCGTGACGCATTTTCTGATGGTTGAGAAGGCGCTCATCGATCGCATTGGCGTGTCGCCAGAAGACGTTGCGGGTGCCCAGGATTACGACCTGACGCTCCGCTGTCTTGCGGCGGGCGCGCGCTTTGAGCACGTTGCGCACGTGCTGTATCACTGGCGCGTACACCCCGGCTCTACCGCCGACGGTTCTGCCGATAGCAAGCCTTATGCCATCGAGGCCGGGCGCCTTGCGCTGCAGCGTCACTTTGACTCGCTGGGCGTTCGCGGAACGGTCGAGGAGTCCGAGACGCCGTTTGTCTACCGTATGCGCTATGCGCTGCCAGAGCCTGCGCCGCTGGTGAGCATTGTGATTCCCACTAAGGATCACGTTGAGACGCTCGATGCCTGCGTGATGTCGATCGCTCAGAAGGCAACGTATACCAATTACGAGATCGTCTTGGTGGAGAACAACAGC
>CALLST010000401.1:0-1065 GCA_938011875.1 uncultured Collinsella sp.
GCCCGCATAGCCCATCACCTTGGCACAGCCCAGCACCGAAAGCATCGTGATTACCGTCGGCATCATCTGCTTCACAGTCGCGGCCAGCACCTCGCCCATCATGCGCGGCGAAGCGCCCTGAATGGCACCGCCGACAAACGCCGCCAGGAAAATCCAGACGCCTGGCGTGTTGATCCACGAAAACGTAAGCGTACCGGGATTCTCACCGCAATACACCTGCACGTGGCTCGCAAACGGCGCGAGCGCAGCATGCACGGCGGGTACCAGGTTAGACGTGCCCAGCAGCAACACAAAGATCAGGATGAAGCACGACCAGGCCGAAAGCGCCGACTTAACGGTGAGCTTCTCCCCCGCCTCGATATTCATGTGAAAGCGTGCGTCCAGATGCCCCGACTTCTCGGCACGCATGGCAAGTGCAGCTGTCAGCGCGAGCGAAACGATGGATCCTACGACCACTGCCCGCTCGGGGCCCACAAACATGGCAACGACAAGAGCCGCGCCGACAAACGACACGCCGGAGAGCAACGCCACGCCGGCAACACCGTGCAGACGCTCGCCCACACTCGCGGCATTGCCCTGGTCATCGGCAACACGGCCCGCAACCAGCACAATAAATAGCGGCATCACCACAAAGAACGGTGCGAGCTGCACCAGCTGAACGGTCGCTAGGTGAAGGGAATCCAAACCCACCAGGTCGGCAACGGACACCGTGGGGATGCCGATGGAGCCGTAGGGCGTGGGCACGCCGTTGGCCAGCAGGCAGATGAGCACGGCAGGCACGGCCTCAAAGCCCAGGCCCGCGAGCATGCCGGCGGGAATGGCGACAGCGGTACCGAAGCCGGCCATGCCCTCCATAAAGCCACCGAAGCACCAAGCCACGAGCAGCGCCAGCAGACGGCGGTCGCTGCTGATGGAGGTGATCATGCTGCCGATCACGTCCATGGCGCCCGTACGAACGCACAGGTTATACGTGAACACCGCGGCGATGATCACCAGGACGATGGGCCACAGAGCCATCAAAAAACCTTCGAGCGAGGCGGTCGCGATCTGCGCTGCCGGCAGGTG
>CALLST010000402.1:0-3419 GCA_938011875.1 uncultured Collinsella sp.
ATAAACCCTGCGCAGGGGTGGTTTTTGTCCGGCGAATCGGTAGAATCGAATACAAGAAGAAGTTCAAAGCGCATCCGTTTGGGTGCGCTTTTTTGAGGGAGGCAGCATGGCATATCGTCTGGACATCAAGCGCATTCTTTCGATGAACTTCTTTCACGACCTGCCCCAGATCATGTTGGGGTGTGCCTTGGCCGCCATCGCGACCGACCTGTTTTTGATTCCCAATGGTCTTGCCGCCGGTGGCGTTACGGGCCTTGCCACCATTATCCAGGCGGTCGGCGCGGCGCGAGGCGTGTCGCTTCCCGTCGGTATCCAGACCATCGTGATGAACGCCTTGCTGCTGCTGGTCGTTATGCGCGAGGGCGGCATGTTCTACGTGGTGCAGACCGCGACGGGCTTTGTGCTGCTGGGCTTCTTTACCGATCTGTTCGCCCCGTTTGTAGCACCTCTGGCGGATGCGGACCTGATGCTTCCCGCCATGTGGGGCGGCATTATTACGGGCATCGGTTACGGCATGGTGTTGCGTGCCGGCGCCAACACCGGCGGCTCGGACACGATTGGCCAAATCATTTCGCGTAACACCTCGCTGCCGGTGGGCTCGACCGTCATGGCAATCGACGTTGCCGTGTGTGCGCTGTCGGCTCCGGTCTTTTCAATCGAAAACGCACTATATGCAGGCCTTTCGATGGTCATTAGCGGCTATGTGATCGATGCCGTGGTCGATGGCGGCAACAAACGCCGTATGGTACTCATCATCTCGGATAAGTTCCCTGATATCGCTGCCGATATCATGTATGGCCTGGGTCGTGGTTGTACCAAGTTTAAGGCGACTGGCATGTATTCGGGTGCCGAGAAGCCGGTGATTATGGTCATCGTGAGCCGTCGAGAGCTCAATACCCTCAAGACGATCGTGCGCGAGCGCGATCCTCACGCCATTGTGACGGTCGCTGACGTTACGGAAGCCTTCGGCGAGGGATTCAAGGACATTAGCGCGTAGGGTCGACTGCGTTCCATCCAAAAGACGTTCACATTGATAAACCGTTTCATCAGCGGTTCTGCCTGCTAAATTGTTCAAATAATGATAAAAACTCTGGTAAAGCCATCAGTTTCCAGCATAATGAATGACGTACGTGCATTGCGGCTGTGTTGGGATTACCTTCGGTGCCGTGCGCATTTTGTCTAATGAGGATGAAAGGAAGGCACAATGAGCGACGAAGAGCTCAAAAAGGTTGCCAACGAGGTAAGGAAGGGCATCGTCACCGGCGTGCACGCTGCCAAGTCCGGCCATCCGGGCGGTTCGCTCGGCGCTGCCGACATCATGACCTATCTGTACTTTGAGGAAATGAACGTCGACCCGGCCCATCCCCGCAAGGCCGACCGCGATCGCTTTGTGCTTTCCAAGGGCCACTGTGCACCTGGTCTGTACGCTGTGCTCGCCGAGCGTGGGTTCTTCCCCAAGGAGGATCTTGAGACGCTGCGCCACATCGGCAGCCACCTGCAGGGTCATCCCAACATGAACGACACCCCGGGCGTCGACATGTCCACCGGCTCGCTCGGCCAGGGTATCTCCGCCGCCGTGGGTATGGCCGTTGCCGCCAAGCACTGGGGCGATACTTACCGCACGTACGCCCTGCTGGGCGATGGCGAGAGCGAGGAGGGCCAGGTCTGGGAGGCCGCCATGTTTGCCGGCAACCAGCAGCTCGATAACCTCTGCGTGATCGTCGACCACAACGGCCTGCAGATCGACGGCCCCGTCGAGGAGGTCAACGACCCCATGCCGCTCGCCGACAAGTTCCGCGCGTTCAAGTTCCACGTGGTGGAGCTCGCCGACGGCAACGACTTCGACCAGATCCGCGCCGCCTTTGCCGAGGCTCGCGCCACCAAGGGGCAGCCGACCGCCATTATCGCCGAGACCCTGAAGGGCAAGGGCGTGTCCTTTATGGAGAACCAGGTTGGTTGGCACGGCAAGGCCCCCAACGATGAACAGTTTGAGCAGGCCATGGCAGAGCTCACGGCCGCCGGAGAGGAGCTCTAGGATGGCAGATGTCAAGAAAATCGCCACGCGCGTAAGCTACGGCGAGGCCCTCGTCGAGCTCGCCAACGAGCACGATGACTTTGTGGTCCTCGACGCCGACCTGGCCGCCGCCACGCAGACCGGCAAGTTCAAGGCCGCCTGCCCCGACCGCTTCTTCGACGTGGGTATCGCCGAGAGCAACCTGATGGGCGTCGCCGCCGGTATCGCGACCACCGGCCGCGTTGCCTTCGCGAGCACCTTTGCCATGTTTGCCGCCGGCCGCGCTTTTGAGCAGGTCCGTAACTCCATCGGCTACCCGCACCTCAACGTTAAGATTGGTGCCACGCACGCCGGTATCTCGGTGGGCGAGGATGGTGCCACGCACCAGTGCTGCGAGGATATCGCCCTCATGCGCGTCATCCCCGGCATGACTGTGATCGTTCCTGCCGACGACGTCGAGGCCCGCGCCGTGACGCGCGCCGCCTACGAGTGCGACGGCCCCGTGTACATGCGCTTTGCCCGTTTTTTTTTTAATGTTATGTAGTACACCGAGATCTACAAGTTCGAGTTGGGTAAGGGCATTGTCATGCGCGAGGGCGCCGACGTCACCATCATCGCCTGCGGCCTGATGGTCGGCGAGGCTCTCGAGGCCGCCGAGCAGCTCGCTGCCGAGGGCATCGATGCCGAGGTCATCAACATGCACACCATCAAGCCCATCGATGCCGACCTGATCGTCAAGAGCGCCACCAAGACCGGCCACGTCGTGACCGTCGAGGAGCATTCTGTAATCGGTGGCCTGGGCAGCGCCGTTGCCGACGTCCTGTGCGAGCAGTGCCCGACGCCCCTCAAGAAGATCGGCGTCAACGACACCTTTGGCGAGTCCGGCCCGGGTGCCGAGCTCTTGCACAAGTATGGCCTGGACGCCGCCAACATCGTGGCGACCACCAAGGAGTTCTTGGCATAAGGCAAGGCGGATCTCAAGGACTGCTTCGCCAGAACTATGGAAACCCGGCAGGGGCGCTCTCTTGGAGAGCGCCCCTGTTTCAGTTGCGGTGAAATAGGGACTGATTAGACCTTTTAACTGGTAAAACAGTCCCTATTTCACCGCAACTCATGAAGACGCCCCTCAAGCACGGTCCCATCAGGAAAAAGGGCATATATCGACAAAGCGCAATTCAGACCCTTCCAGCTTTGTATATGCAGCACCTCAAGATAAACGCGGCGACCCCTTAGTTATCGCAGGCCGGGCACAGGGTTACTCTCCAAATCTTTCCGCAGGACGGAGGAGCCCCCGCCGCGCGAAGCGCGCAGCGGGGGCGCCGACAGGTCCGAGGACGATTTGGAGAGTAACCCTGTGCCCGGCCGACGGGATCCCTAAGCACGCCATGCTTCTTATGTGCAGCAA
>CALLST010000403.1:0-2941 GCA_938011875.1 uncultured Collinsella sp.
CACAGAATCGGTGAAGGACACGGCCTTGTCTTCGCTGTCGAAGAAGCAGCTCACGCCCCAAACGACCGCGGGTGCCACCTGCAGGGCAATCTCGAGTTCGGTGATGACACCGATTGTGCCACACGCACCGATAAACAGATCGATGGCATCCATATCGTCAGCAACGAAATAGCCCGAAGCATTTTTTGTCTTGGGCATGGTATAGCCGGGAAGATCGAGCTCGAGTGTACGGCCCGCTGCCGTCACGAGCGACAGGTGGCGGCCCTGGGCAAAAGCCTCGCCGCGCCGAAGCTCAAGCAAATCGCCATCAGCCAGCACGACGTGGAGTCCCGTGATATGTGGGCGCATGGGGCCGTAGGCGTAGCTGCGGGCACCGGAGGCGTTACATGCCGCCATGCCGCCCAGACAGGCAGATGCCTCGGTGGGATCGGTGGGAAAGAACTGCTCGGGGGACTCTTGGAACTCCTCGTAGGCCTCAAGCGATGCCTGGTCCCAACCAGCGGTCGGCAGCACCTTCTTGCTCAGCTGCTTGCGCAGCTCCGAGAGCACAACGCCCGGCTCCACGCGCAGCAGAAATTGGCCTTGTTCATCGCGGCGAAGGCCCAAATAGCGATTCATACGGGAAGTATTGAGGATATGCCCGCCGTGGGGCACGGCGCCGGCGGCAAGGCCGGTTCGGGCGCCCTGAACCGTTACCGGAACACGCTCGGCATGGAGCTTTTCCAAAATGGCACGGACCTCGTTTTCCGTTGTCGGAAACGAGATGCTCGAGGCCTCGCCCGATGCGCGAGATTCATCGCGGCCATACTCTTCGAACTCGTCGGTGAAGGGTTTGATGGTTGCAGACACGCGAACTCCCCCTTTAGCTAACTACAGTGTTTGCAGGGAGATGTTACCGCATCGTTTCGTCGACGTGTTCGAGACCGTCTCCATAATTGGCGTTTTTTACGTTCGTGCAATTCGGCGAGCGGCTTGATTTCCTCGGCAGACGATGCTTTTGACACATATGGCCCCGCCGTCGCCGACCGCGCGATTGTCGCTTGAAAAAAGTTGGAGTATTTTTTGCCGCCTTTTACCTGCGGAGACACCAATCCGTCAAGCATTTGGTCAGAAATTGGTCAAGTAGCGGCTGATACGGTCGGCGTCGACAGCCAAAACCGATAGAAGTTTTGGCCCCAGAAGCAGGGAGGTTCCCATGGCATATTACTGGCCCCAGTACGGCATCGCCATCGAAGTCGACGACGATCCCCATCTCCTGCCTTTCGACGAAGAGGCATTCCCCGATACGACGGTCTACCACGTTACCACCGATGTGATCTGCGACCCCGAGTCGTTCTCGGCGCTCGCCCACCGCATCGCGCATATCCACGACATCGAGCTCCCTCCCAACTTCGACGAGCTTGTCTACTCACGCCGCCTGATGCTTCACATGCTCTTTGGAGCGGACCCGTCCACCTTTGCGCGCGTCTATACCGCCAAGGATGCCGCATGAGCGCGAAGAAGCCACCCCACTTTGCAGGCCTGGGTCGTCGCAAGAAGCTCATCGTTGCCTGCTTGGCCATCGTCTGTGCCCTTGTCGCCGTAGGACTATACGTTTGGCAGTCGCAGCCCGTACCCGAGGCGGGCGCTTCGGTTACGACGGCCGAGGGCAAAACGCGCCAGGAAATCCAAGATGAGCTCGACGCCATCGTCCGCGACAACATGATGACGATTTCGGTCGCGCCGGTCGCTCAGCTGCAGGAGGACGGCAAACTGCGCGTCAACGTGCAAAACGTCCAAGACAATAAATTTCCCCAGCGATTCCGCGTCATCCAAAACGACGAGACCATGTACGAATCCGGTGTGGTCGAGACCGGCAAGACAATCGAAACGTGCCCCGCCGGCGACATCAAAGAAGGCGAGGCGTACATCGAGATCCAGGCACTCGATGCAAACACCCTCGACAGCCACGGCAATCCGACACGTGTCAAGGTACGGGTTGAGCAAGCCGAGAACTAGCTTTTCCGGCCGACGCGGCACCGTACGCAATTCACCAGCATTCGTCCAATCATCGCGGGGACGGCCCGCGGCGAATAGAAAGGAACGACCATGGACATCACCAGGAACATGAACGGAGTCAGAGCGCTCGTCGTGGGCACAGGGCTCGCGCTCGCGCTCGCAATGGGCGCCGCCCCGACGCCAGCTATGGCAGCCGGGCGCGTTGGAACCACGAAGGTAATGGTCAGGACCGAGATCGACAACGTTGAGTTCAAAGTTCCGACGGTTATTCCCTTCGTCGCCAAGGCCGACGGCACGCTTCAGGGCCCCTCAGAAGACGCGACCACCATCGACAATCATTCGGCCTACGGCATCCATGTCACCAACATGAAGATCGACGCCATGAACACCTGGACCATTGCCGCCGACGCCAAGGCCGGACCCGCGCAGAACTCCATCGACTTTAAGGTCGGCCCCGACGGCACGCTCCAGAACGCCAGCGCCGCTGCGCAAGGGACGGGCCTCGATCTTTCCAAGAATGCAGCCTTCGACATGGGCTACCAGGGCATTGCCGGCGGCACGGACAAAATTAAGCTCAAGACAAGCGGAAACGTCGCCCGCGTCACGCGCGACATCTTCCGCGTAACCGGCGAAGGCGATCAAGTTGCAACGATCACCTGGACGGTCGAGCCCGGTGCGCACACGGCATAAGGCCGTCGCCCTGGCCGCCGCCGTCAGCATCCTAGCGTTTGGGCCAGCCATGGCCTTTGCCCAGCAAGAACAGGCGCAGGCCGCCACGCAAGTGACGGTCGACCTCTCGGAGCTCGACCGCGGCGACCGCGAGGAACCGTTGGCGCAGACAGGCGACAGACGATGGCTCTTGGCAGCAGGCGCCACAGCAGCAGGCGCGGGAACCGCCGGCCTCGGTCTGCACATCAAACGCAGCCAGAAACAAAACACGGAC
>CALLST010000404.1:0-2238 GCA_938011875.1 uncultured Collinsella sp.
CCGGATTCTGTATCTAGAGAGCGGGCGTCTTGCCGTGACGGGACCCCTCCCCGGCAAATGTCTCGATCTGTAACAGTTAGAACCCAAAAACCGGTCTAAATGTTACAGAACGAGACATTGAGTTTCCTGCCAACTGTTTGTCTTGATCTGTAACAAATACTCGGTAAAACGGGGTCTAGTTGTTACAGATCGAGACGTTAGTTTTCGGCTGAAATGTTTGTCTAAATCTGTAACAGCTATGGTTCAAAAACCGGTCCAGACGTTACAGATTGAGATGTTTGGCAAAGACGACCGCCGATTGAGCAGCCACCCTCATCTGTAATGAAAAGTCATACATTCCAACTACTACTAGACACCCCCAGGGGGTATGGGTGTATAGTATCGGCAGGTTAACAATTCCAACACCAAGCTACAGAAAGGAGAAGCCATGGCTCAAGATAAGTTTGATGTGGGCGGCATGACATGCGCCGCCTGCCAGGCGCACGTGGACCGTGCCGTGAGCAAGCTCAACGGCGTCCAAAGCGTCGCGGTCAACCTACTCGCCGGTTCCATGATGGTCGACTATGACCCCGCGCAGGTCTCCCCCGACGATATCTGCACCGCTGTCGATCGCGCTGGCTACTCGGCCTCGCCCATCAGCGCGGGCACCGACGCCGCCTCAAGCGGCAGCTCGCAGGCCAGGTCTGGCGTCACCCATATGGAGTCGCCCACCAAAAAGCTGGAGGCCGCCGCCTCTGCCATGCGTACCCGCCTCATCATCTCGATCATCTTCCTCATCCCGCTGTTCTACATAGGCATGGGGCACATGCTCGGTTGGCCACTGCCCGGCGTCTTCACCGACCACACCCACAGCATGACGCTCGCGCTCACCGAGCTCGTCCTGCTCATCCCCATCGTCTATGTCAACGACGCGTACTTTATCAACGGGTTTAAATCGCTCGCGCACGGCGCGCCCACCATGGACGCCCTCATCGCCGTCGGCGCCACTGCGTCCATCGCCTGGTCGCTCTACGCCATGTTCATCATGGCCGACCAATTAGCCGCGGGTCAAGTCCACGAGGCCATGATGACGAGCATGGACAATCTGTATTTTGAGAGTGCGGGCACGATCCTGTCGCTCGTCACCGTGGGCAAATACCTCGAGACGCGCAGCAAGTCAAAAACCGGCGGCGCCATCGAGGCGCTGATCGACCTGGCGCCCAAGACCGCGACCGTCGTGGCAGAGGACGGCAGCGAGGCCACCGTCGACGTCGACAGTATCCTTCCCGGCCAGGTCCTGCGTGTGCGCCCCGGAGAGTCCATCCCTGTCGATGGCGTGGTGCTCGAGGGCAGCTCGGCCGTGGACGAGAGCGCGCTCACCGGCGAGTCCATCCCCGTGGAAAAGACCGCCGGCGACACCGTCAACGCCGCCACTGTCAACCGTACCGGCTCGTTTACCTTCCGTGCCACACGCGTGGGCGCCGACACGTCGCTCGCCAAGATTATCCAGCTCGTCGAGGACGCCAACGCCACCAAGGCGCCTATCGCCCGCATGGCCGACAAAGTCGCCGGCGTGTTCGTGCCCGTGGTGTTTGCGATCTCGGCCGTGACCTTTGCGGTGTGGATGGCACTGACCGGCAGCATAAACGAGGCGCTCACCTCCGCCGTGGCCGTGCTGGTGATCAGCTGCCCGTGCGCGCTGGGCCTGGCCACGCCCGTCGCCATTATGGTCGGCACCGGCAAGGGCGCCGAAATGGGCATTCTGTTTAAGAGCGCCGAGGCGCTGGAGAATCTGCGCAACGTGGGCACCGTGGTGCTCGATAAGACGGGCACGGTCACCCGCGGCAAGCCTGCCGTGACCGATATCGTGGTAGCCACGCGCGCTGACGGCTCGCCCGCCATGAGCGAAAAGGCGTTGCTCAAGCTGGCCGCTGCGCTGGAGCGCTCAAGCGAGCACCCGCTGGCCGAGGCGATTATGGCCGAGTGCGAGGCGCGCGGAATCGTCGCACGCATGGTCGAGGACTTTACCGCCGTGCCCGGGCGAGGCGTTACGGCACGCGAGGGGCAGAATGTCATCGCCGCCGGCAACGTGCGTCTGATGGACGAGCTGGGCGTGAAGGTTCCCGCCGGCCTTGCCGAACAGTTCGCGGCCGAGGGCAAGACGCCGCTGTTCTTTGCCAAGAACAGCGAGCTTGTCGGTACCATCGCCGTGGCGGACGAGGTCAAGGAGACGAGCGCCGGGGCCATCGCCGCACTGCG
>CALLST010000405.1:0-4960 GCA_938011875.1 uncultured Collinsella sp.
GCATGGGGCGAGGCCGGACTTCCGCTCGATTGGGACAGGCAGGCCTTCGAGGCCGAGCGCAAAATGGATTCTAAAAAACACCTTGCCAAATAGGAGCGTCAGGACGCAAGAAACCCCCGCCGCACGAAGTGCGCAGCGGGGGTTTCATGCATGTCCGAGGACGTTTTCAGAGCTTTACCCTGTAGGGTCCCGAGGGGATATGTCCGCTACTCAGCCATCTGAGCCTGGACGGCGGTGATGGCCACGACACCCACGATGTCGTCGGCAGAGCAGCCGCGCGAAAGGTCGTTGACCGGCTTGGCGATGCCCTGCAGGATGGGGCCGTAAGCGTCGGCGCCGGCGAAGCGCTGGACCAGCTTGTAGCCGATGTTGCCGGCCTCGAGATCGGGGAACACAAGCACGTTGGCCTTGCCGGCAACGGAGGAGCTGGGGGCCTTGAGCTGGGCGACGGTGGGAACGATGGCGGCGTCGAGCTGCAGGTCGCCATCGATGGCGAGCTCGGGAGCCTTCTCCTTGCAGAACTTAACGGCCTCCTGGACCTTCTTGGCGACCTCGCCGCCGGCGGAGCCCATGGTGGAGTAGGAGAGCATGGCCACGTGCGGCTCAACGTTGCCCATGAAGGTGGACCAGGAGTGAGCGGAGGCGATGGCGATCTCGGAGAGCTCGTCGGAGGACGGGTTGATGTTGAGGCCGCAGTCGGCGAAGATCAGCGTACCGTCGGTGCCGAACTGCGGGGTGTCGGTGCACATCACGAAGAAGGCCGAGACCAGCTTGGTGCCCGGGGCGGTCTTGAGGATCTGAAGCGCGGGGCGCAGGGTGTCGGCGGTGGAGTGGCAGGCGCCGGAGACCAGGCCGTCGGCGTCACCCATCTTGACCATCATGGTGCCAAAGTAGGTGGCGTCCATCACCTGGGCGCGAGCCTGCTCGATGGTGACGCCCTTCTTGGCGCGGAGCTCGGCAAACTTCTGCGCGTACTCCTCGTGCTTCTCGGCATTGCGCGGATCGATGACGGTGGCGCCGGGAACGTTGATCTCGTCGGGGTTGCCCAGGATGACGATCTTTGCCAGGCCCTCCTCGATGATCTTGGTGGCCGCGACGATGGTGCGCGGATCCTCGCCCTCGGGCAGGACGATCGTCTTAAGGTCGGCCTTGGCGGCAGACTTCATACGGTTAAGGAAATCGCTCATGTTACTCCTTACAAGCGTTTCACTAAGCTCCAGGCGCCCGGCTGTTCACGAATAAACCCGCTGCTAGCGGGTTTACCTTTCAATTATGTACGCCGCGGTGCTTGAGCTTTCCTTGTGTGGCAAGCTCATTATAGGACGCATTAGCGCTATAATCGCTCTGATAAATATGTCTCGAAGAATGTTCGAGAAAAGCCCAGCTAACGAGCCCGTGGCTTTTGACAAGGAGTATCGATGCAGATTACCTCAGGCCTGCCTGAAGGCTTTAACGCCGGCGCGTACGACATGATTGTCGTCGGTGCTGGATATGCCGGTGCCGTTTGCGCCCGCCGTCTTGCCGAGACCATCGGCTATCGTGTTGCCGTTTTGGAGCGCCGTAGCCACATTGCGGGCAATGCCTATGACTGCACTGACGAGGCCGGAATCCTGATCCACGAGTACGGTCCGCATATCTATCACACCTTTAACGAGCGCGTGCACAATTTCCTGTCGCGCTTTACCAAGTGGACGGATTATCAGCACAAGGTGCTCGCCAACATTAACGGCACCCTTATGCCCGTGCCCTTCAACCACGCGAGTCTCAAGCTCGCCTTTGGTGACGAGCGTGGCGAGGAGCTGTATCAGAAGCTCGTGGAGACCTTTGGCAAGGATGTCAAGGTGCCCATTATGGAGCTGCGTAAGAAGAACGACCCCGACTTGGCCGAGGTCGCCGATTACGTCTACGAGAACGTCTTTTTGCATTACACCATGAAGCAGTGGGGCCAGACGCCCGATCAGATCGATCCCTCGATCACCGGCCGCGTTCCCGTCTTTGTGGGCGATGATGACCGCTACTTCCCGCAGGCTCCCTTCCAGGGCATGCCGCAGGACGGCTATACCGCGCTGTTCGAGCACATGCTCGACCACGACCTGATCGACGTGTTCTGCGACGTGGACGCCCGTGACCTCTTTGAAATCGACGAGACTACCGTCAAGATCGACGGCAAGGTCTATGGTGGCGAGATCGTCTACACCGGTCCGCTCGATGAGCTGTTCAATCTCGATCTGGGCGCGCTACCGTACCGCACGCTCGACATGAAGTTCGAGACGCTCGATATGGACCAGTTCCAGCCCGTGGGCACCGTCAACTACACCACGAGCGAGGACTACACGCGCATTACCGAGTTCAAGAACATGACCGGTCAGATCCTGCCCGGCAAGACCACCATCATGAAGGAGTATTCCAAGGCCTATACGCCCGGCTCGGGCGAGACGCCGTACTACGCCATTCTTGAGCCCGAGAACCGTGAGCTCTATGAGCGCTATCTTGAGCGCGTCCAGAACCTGACGAACTTCCACCCGGTGGGTCGTCTGGCCGAGTATCGTTACTACGATATGGACGCTGTGACCAATTCCGCCCTCGATCTTTCGGATGAGATTATCGCCTGCCATGCATAAAGTCATAACATTCGGTATTCCCTCGTATAACGCCGCCAAGGACATGGACCATTGCATCACCTCCATCTTGGAGGGGAGCAATTACGCCACCGATATCGAGATTATCGTAGTGGACGACGGCTCCAAGGACGAGACGGCCGATAAGGCCGACGAGTGGGAGGCACGTTATCCCGGTATCATTCGCGCGGTGCACCAGGAGAACGGCGGCCACGGTATTGCCGTCCTTTCGGGTCTGCGCGAGGCACAGGGCACCTACTACAAGGTCGTCGACTCGGATGACTGGCTCGATGCTGCGGCTCTTTCGACTATGCTGTCGATTCTGCGTGGCTTTGAAGAGCGTGACCAGCGCGTTGACCTGTTTATCTCGAACTACGTGTACGAGAAGGTTTACGAGGGCACGCATACCGCTATTGGCTACAAATTTGCCCTGCCGCGCAAAAAGATCTTTTCCTGGGATCAGATCGGTCATTTCCGCCTGGACCAGAACCTACTCATGCACAGCCTGTGCTATCGCACGGATGTGCTGCGCGAGTCCAACCTTCCCATGCCGCCGCACACGTTCTATGTGGACAACATCTACGCCTACGTGCCGCTGCCGCGTTGCAAGACCATGTACTACGCCGACATCGACCTCTATCGCTACTTTATCGGTCGCGAGGGCCAGAGTGTCAACGAGGCCACGATGGTCAAGCGTCTGGACCAGCAGTTCCGTGTGACGCGCATCATGATGGAGTCGTACCACCTGTACAGCGATGTTGAGTCGTCGCGTCTGCGCTCGTACATGATGGGCTATTTCACCATGATGATGGCGATCTGCTCGGTGCTCACCAAGCTTTCCGAGGAAGATTGCGCCGACGAGCGCCTAAAGACGCTGTGGAATGATTTGAAGGCCTACGACGAGCGCATGTATCGTCGTGCCCGCTACGGCGTGGTCGGGTTCTTCACCAATCTGCGCGGACGGGCCGGAGACAAAACCACACTCGGCCTATACCGTCTTGCCTCAAAGATCTTCAAATTCAACTAGCTGCCGAGTAATCGCTGCTGATAGGTTGACTGGGCCCCTTGGCCTTTAGTTTGCTACTGCGAACAGTCCTGCTCGCACGGAAAGCACATTAAGTGCTTTCCGGCTCGTGCGGAATCTACGAAAAACTTACCCGCCTCGCCCGGCCAGGTCCTAGGGTGACTTGCTTGCCGCCTAGATGGCGTCTTGGCGTCTAGATACTTGGCTGAATAATTATGGATGAAGGGAGTTCCTTGCTGAAAGGGACTCCCTTCTGGTTTGGCTGCTTTGGACCTGTGGCTGTTTTTCTATTTCGCGTCGGCCCAGGTTATGCCGGTGCTGGCTTCGGCGATCAACGGTACGCGGAGGTCTACTACGTGTTCCATGACGTCGCGGACCATGGTGGTTAGGCGCTCGACTTCATCGACGGGGCACTCAAAGTCCAGTTCGTCGTGTACCTGCAGGATCATGTGGGCGGCAAAGCCTTCTTCTTCCAGGCGACGGCTTACGCGGGCCATCGCGATCTTGATGATGTCGGCGGCGGTTCCCTGCATGGGGTGGTTCATGGCCGTGCGCTCGCCGAAGCCGCGGAGTTGCGGATTTTTGGCCTTGAGCTCGGGAATATGGCGTCTGCGGCCATACATAGTCTCGGCGTAGCCCGTCTGCTTGGCACGCGCCACCACATTATCGAGGAACGTGCGCACGCCCGGGTAGGCCTCGTAGTAGCGGTCGATCATGTCGCGCGCCTCGGCCATCGAGATATGCAGCGACTGCGACAGACCGTAGGCCTGCTGACCGTACACGATGCCAAAGTTCACGGCCTTGGCGCGACTGCGCAGGTCGGGCGTTACCTCGGACACCGGCACACCGAACACGCGCGCCGCCGTCTCGGCATGGAAGTCCTCGCCCTCGTTAAAGGCGCGCACCAGGTGCGCGTCACCCGAACGATGCGCGATCAGGCGCAGCGCGATCTGCGAGTAGTCCACCGCCAAAAAGACGCTTCCCTCGCCTGCCGAAAACGCCGTCTTGACGGTACGGCCCAGCTCAGAGCGCGTCGGGATGTTCTGCAGGTTCGGGTCGCTCGAGGACAGACGCCCCGTTGCCGTGATGGTCTGGTTGTACGTAGTGTGTACGCGGCCGTCGCCCCGGCGTAGCGGGCCCAGCGTGTCCAGATAGGTGGACTTGATCTTAGACTTCTCACGCCAGTCTAAGATCAAACGAACAATCTCGTGGTCACGCGCAAGGTCGCTCAGTACCTTGGCGTTGGTCGAATAATAGCCGCGCTTAGTCTTTTTGAGGCCCTTGGTCGGAAGCCCCATAACGTCAAACAGCACGTGCG
>CALLST010000406.1:0-2475 GCA_938011875.1 uncultured Collinsella sp.
TTACCTGTGGGAGGCCCCTATATATCGTCCCACGCGCAGTTTCGCAGCGCAGCGAGAATGTTTGAGCATGGGATGATATATAGGGGCCTCCCACAGGTAAGCGGACAGTCCAATGCTAGCGGATATGCGCGGGCTTTCCTCCCCAGTAGAAGCGGCAGAAGGCTCGTTTGCGTTTTTGGGGCTTGCCTACGAGCTCCATGCTTGCGATGGCTATGTCTTCGGCTGCGTGGGGGCGGCGTAGCACTTCGCCGTTGATGAGTAGGGCTTTGAGTGATTCGGGATGGTCGTGCAAGTGACGTAGGGTTACGATGAGCTCGCGTGCGGTGGTGACATGCATGCTGGCGCCCATGCCGGTGAGCATGGTGGTGTTGGCCTTTTCCTGGCCATAGGACTTGCCCAGCAGGATCATCGGCAGATGCGCGCACAGGCACTCGGTGACGGTGAGTCCGCCCGATTTGAGAATTGCCAGGTCGCAGCCGTGCATGAGGGCCGCCATGTCGTCCACGTAGTCCAGAACCGTGACGTTATCGAGCTTCATGGCGTCGAAGAGCGTCTTGAGTCGGGTGGCGTATTCCTTATCCTTGCCCGGTAAAAAGACAAAGTGCATGTCCTCAAAGCTGCGTAAGAAGGGGAGCGTGTGGTCCATCGCGGCACGGAAACGCACGTATGGTTGGGGCAAACTGGCGCCGGCCATCACCAATACGACGGTTTTGTCTATCGGGAGATTGAACTTGCTCAGCTCATCCTCGCGTTTGTAATCTGAATCGAAACCGGCTCGGATGGGGATGCCTGTTATGCGGATCTTTGACTCGGGAACCTTGCGCGGCCGCAGCGTTTCGGCCATAAACTCGTTGGCTACGCAGAATAGGTCGGTGTCCTTGTGGGGCCAAAATCCTTCGACTTCGTAGTCGGTCGGTACGCAGATGACCGGATAATCGATACCCGTAATTACGCGGGCACCCACGGCAACATTGGCTGCTGTGATGTGCGTTGCGACCACGGCTATGGGCCTGCGGGTCCGGACGTATTCGTTGAAGGCGGGGAACATAATTCGTGACCATGCTGTGCCGCCGCCCCAGAGCAGATGTCCTGTAAGCGTATATCGCCAGGTCAGGTCGTAAATGGGGCGCGTGGCTCCCGTAAAAGAAGCCGCGGTCTTATTGCCGTCGAATTTAATACGTCCAAAATCAAGGATATCGAGCACTTCAATCTCAATATCCTCGGGGATGCCATTGGTGCCGCGGATGAGGTCGAATGCCTGCGCAATCGCATTTGCGGCGGCCTTGTGGCCCGAGCCAACGGAGGCGTGCACGATGGTCACGAGAGGTTTTAGTTGAGCCAGGAGCGTGGTTTGCTCCGGTTGGGGAGTGGCTTGCATGGGCAGGGGAGCGCTATTGCTCGTCTGCGTTTGATCCATCGATAACTCCCCTTCAGATTTGTTACGCGATTTATCATTGTAGTGCATGAGTGTCATGTTCACGTAAATTTGGGTATGAGCGCAAAGAACGCCAATCTTTCGACAGGAGGTCTCTTCATGACTACCCATCAGCCGATCGATGTTGCTATTATCGGTGGCGGCCCCGCGGGCTATGCTGCCGCCATTTATGCTGCGCGTGCCAACCTGACGACGACCGTGATTGAGCAGGGCATGTCGGGAGGGCAGATCGCCACAACCAATGAGGTCGAGAACTATCCGGGTTTCCCGCTCCTGAGTGGCGCCGAACTTGGCGAGCGTTTTCAGCAGCATGCAGAGGGCCTGGGAGCACAGGTTACATGGAGCATGGTTACGGGTATCGATTACGATGCCGATACAGCGCTGTTTACGGTGCATCACGATTTGGGCGATACGTTGGCCTCGAGCGTTATCGCTTGCATGGGTGCCACGCCGCGATCTGCTGGTTTTGTTGGCGAGGATACGTATCGCGGTCGCGGCGTTTCGTATTGCGCGACGTGCGACGGCATGTTCTTTCGCGGCAAGCAGGTCTTTGTCATCGGCGGCGGCAATGCCGCCTGCGAGGAAGCTCTGTTCTTGTCAGAAATCGCCAGCAGCGTGACCATCGTGCTGCGTCGCGATCAGTTTCGTGCGCCTGATGGTGTTGTTCAGAAGGTGCTCGAAAAGGACAATATTACAGTTAGGTACCAAACTAGTATTGTGGAGCTCTCGGGCGAAGCCATGCCAACGACGATTACCTTTAAGGACAATGCATCTGGCGAGACTCATACCGAGTCATTTGAACCTGGCTCGTTTGGCATCTTTGTCTTTACCGGAACGCAACCCCATACCGAACTTGTCGAGCATCTAGTTGATTTGGCGCCGGACGGCGGTATTGTTACTAATGATTCCATGGCGACCCGCACGCTAGGTCTATTTGCCGCTGGCGATATCCGTTCCAAGCGCTTACGCCAGGTTGTGACCGCCGTTTCTGACGGAGCCATAGCAGCAACGAGCGCATACGCGTTTCTACGTGGATAAGT
>CALLST010000407.1:0-2491 GCA_938011875.1 uncultured Collinsella sp.
CGGGAGAGGCGTGGGACAATACCGAGCGAATGTGATTGGACGTCTGAGAAAAGGGGTCGCGATGAAAAAGCTCAGGACGCTTGCTGATGTTTTGCGCCAGGCCGGTTTCGTGCGTATCACGGGCCTGTTCCTCATCTTCTATCTGCTGTGCTCGACGGCCGTCTGGCTGTCCGAGCCCACGACCCTTACGTTTGGCGATGGACTTTGGTTTAGCTTTGAGACGGTCTCGACGATCGGCTTTGGCGATATCCCCGCCGAAACGCCGGTTGCCCGCGGCATTACCGTTATCCTAAGCGTCATCAGTATCTTCTATATCGCCATGCTTACGGGCGTGGCGGTGAACTACTGCAATACGCTCATCAAGCTGCGCCAAAAGGACACCATGGCGCGCTTTATGGACGATCTGGAGCATTTGGAAGAGCTCGATCGCGACGAGCTCGCCGATCTTTCGCGTCGTGTGCGCGAGTATCGTCGACGCCAGCGCTAGAACGGGCGCTGCGCGTCATGACGAGGGGGACTGAATATGAACATCACGGTATACCTGGGCGCCAGCGTTGGTAACGACCCAGCATTTCTGCCTGCGGTGCAAGAGCTGGGCAACTGGATTGGCACCAACGGCCACGCGCTGGTATACGGCGGGTCCAAATCGGGCCTGATGGGCGCGCTCGCCGATAGCGTGCTCGATGCTGGCGGACATGTGACGGGCGTGGAGCCGAGCTTTTTTATCGAGGCCGAGTTTCAGCACGACGGCATCGATGGCCTCATCGTGACGAGCGATATGGCCGAGCGTAAGGACAAGATGATCGAGCTCGGTGATGCGTTCATCGCATTTCCGGGCGGCACGGGCACGCTCGAGGAGATTGCCGAGGTCATGTCCGCGGTGTCGTTGGGGCACCTGAGTGCTCCGTGCATCCTGTATAACCTTGACGGTTACTACAACGACCTCAAGGCGCTGCTCAAGCACATGATTGATAAAGGGCTTTCGAGCCCGAGGCGCCAGCACGGCATCTACTTTGCCGACGATTTGCGCGAGATTGCCTCGATTATCAACGGATAAGCTTTGAGCCTGCCCCACTATGGCTCCCAATGGTGCCGTTCGCGGCGCGGATGGTTGGCTTGTCTGGGCAACGCTCGCTCTACAATAAAACGTAACTATGTCGACTTTGACCGCGGGAGGACCCGATGGACAACCTTGCCAAACCCACAAACCGCGCGCTGTTTTTAGTTAGCGTTGCCGTGACCGGTGCGTTCGCAGGTGCCGCAGTCTGGCTGTTCTTCTTTGCGATGGAGCACGGCATTGATTATTTGTGGACCGAGGTCCCGCATATGCTGGGTGCCTCTTCGCCCGAACTCGCCAGCGGTCCGTTTGGCTTTTTGCCGTACCCGTTTTTTGTCTGCCTGCTGGGCGGCCTGCTGATCGGTCTGTACGAAAAGCTTACGGGCACCAAGACCGACGACCTCAACCAGGTGATGGCTAAGGTTAAGCAAGACGGGCGCTACCCGTACGACAACCTGGGCAGGCTTTCGCTCGCGGCATTGCTGCCGCTGCTGTTTGGTGGAAGTATTGGACCGGAGGCCGGCCTGACCGGCGTTATCGCTGGTCTGTGCAGCTGGGTCGGCGACCGCATGCGTCGCTTTGGCGCCGAGTTTAGGGAGCTTACGCTGCTGGGCACCCAGGCTGCCCTGACGGCGCTCTTTACCGCGCCCGTCTTTGGTTTTGTGGCACCGCTCGCTGGTAGCGCCGACGGCCAGGGCGAAGACGCCGATGATGAGTCCGTGTCCGGCGAGATCACCATCAAGCTGCCCAAGGCACAGAAGACTGTGGTCTACGGTATTGCGATTGCCGGCGGCCTGGGCACCTATCTGCTGCTCGGCCAGCTTATGGGCGGCGGCATGGGCATGCCCAGGTTCGAGTCCGCCGAGGTGGGCAACCTGGAGCTTACCTGGCTCATCCCTCTGTCGCTGATCGGCACGGTCTGCGGCTGGCTGTACTTTGTCTCTGAGCACGCGAGCGAAGCATTTGCCCATGCAATAGGGGAACGTCCTGTCGTCAAGGCCATGCTAGCCGGTCTGGCGCTCGCCATCTGTGGCACGGTCCTGCCCTACACCATGTTTGCCGGCGAGACCCAGGCCGGTGTGCTCATGGAAACCTACCTGACCATCCCCGCCGGCGTGCTGATCGCGACCGGTCTTGTTAAGGCCATGCTGACGCCCGCCCTCATCAACCTTGGTTGGCGTGGCGGCCACTTCTTCCCGGTTATCTTCTCGGGTGTGAGCTTGGGCTACGGCCTTGCCATCCTCACCGGCGCCGATCCGGTCTTTTGCGTCGCCGTCTGCACAGCCTCGACGATGGGCGCCGTCATGCGCCAACCCGTTATGGTCGTGGGCCTGTTGCTCATGTGCTTCCCGCTCAAGGGCATTGTCTGCATGATCATCGCCGCCGTCATCGCGGCAGGCATTCCGCTGCCCAAGCCGCTGCGCAAGTAGCACG
>CALLST010000408.1:0-3932 GCA_938011875.1 uncultured Collinsella sp.
GTGACCTGTCATGTACTTGACGCACTCATACAGACCGGCATACCCCAGGCTGATGGTGGAATAGCCGCCCACGAGCAGTTTGTCGATCGTCTCGCCCGTCGTACGGCGCGCCAGGGCGCCGTACTGCCACAGAATCGGTGCGGCATCCGAAAGCGTGCCCATCAGGCGCTCATGACGGCACAGCAGGGCACGATGGCACAGCTCAAGGCGCTCGTCGAAGATCTTCCAGAACTTGTCCATGTCCTGATGCGAGCTCAGTGCGACATCGGGCAGGTTGATGGTCACAACGCCCTGGTTAAAGCGACCATAGTACTTGGGCTTGTTCGGGTCGTAGTTCAGCGCGTTGGCAACGTTGTTAAAACCGTTGCCCGAGCGGTCGGGCGTCAAGAAGCTGCGGCAGCCCATGCAGGTATAGCAATCGCCGTTGCCGGCGGTCTCGCCCTTCGACAGCTTCAGCTCGCGCATCTTCTTCTCGGAGATGTAATCGGGCACCATGCGCTTGGCGGTGCACTTGGCAGCCAGCTGGGTCAGGTAGAAGTACGGGGAATTCTCGTGAACGTTATCGTCCTCGAGCACGTAGATAAGCTTGGGGAATGCCGGGGTAATCCACACGCCGGCCTCGTTCTTAACGCCCTCGTAGCGCTGGCGAAGCGTCTCCTCCACGATCATGGCAAGGTCGTGCTTCTCCTGAGGCGTACGGGCCTCGTTGAGATACATAAAGACCGTCACGAACGGCGCCTGGCCATTCGTGGTCATAAGGGTCACGACCTGATACTGAATCGTCTGGACGCCGCGACGGATCTCGTCACGCAGACGGTCCTCAACAACCTCGCGGACCTTCTCGGCAGACGCAGAGACGCCGAGCTCCTCAAGCTCGCGAGCGACCTCGCCGCGAATCTTTTGACGGCTCACCTCGACGAACGGGGCAAGATGGGTCAGCGAAATCGACTGGCCACCGTACTGGGAGGAAGCAACCTGGGCGATGATCTGCGTCGCGATGTTGCAGGCGGTCGAGAAGCTGTGCGGCTTCTCGATCAGCGTACCCGAGATAACAGTGCCGTTCTGCAGCATGTCCTCCAGATTCACCAGATCGCAGTTATGCATGTGCTGGGCAAAGTAGTCCGAATCGTGGAAGTGAATCAGGCCCTCGTTGTGGGCATCCACGATCTCCTGGGGCAGCAGCACACGCTGCGTCAGGTCCTTGGAAATCTCGCCGGCCATGTAGTCACGCTGAACGGAATTGACGGTCGGGTTCTTGTTGGAGTTCTCCTGCTTGACCTCTTCGTTATTGCACTCGATCAGCGACAGGATCTTGTCATCGGTCGTGTTCTTCTGGCGCTTCAGGCTCTGAACATAGCGATAGATGATGTAGTGGCGGGCAACCTCGTAGCAGTCGAGACGCATGATCTCGTCCTCGACCAAATCCTGGATCTCCTCGACCGAAACGGTGTGGCCCGCGTTCTCGCATGCCTCGGCGACGTTTTGCGCCGCATAAACCACCTGGCGGTCGGTAAGACGAGAGCTCTCCTCGACCTCCAAGTTTGCGGCACGGATGGCATTGACGATCTTATCGATGTCAAAGGTAACCTCGGTGCCGCTGCGCTTGATGATCTTCATCCTCTTGCCTCTTTCGTATCGTAGCCTCATCGCGCTTCAGAGCCAAACGATACCCGGCAGGGCTTGCCCCTGTCTTGCGGCGCCGTCGCGCAATCTGTGTTCTCGATAAACCATAAGCCTCCATGCGGACATTCCCTGGAGCCGATCAAGCGGCTCAAGGACACGTTCAAAAGAGGCAGTTAAGGTCTTCGTTCTCTGTCCGCCATCTATCATACGACAAAGACGCATCTATATCCTGTATTCTTTTTTTAGCTCAAACACAACATATAGTGTTTCAGCAGGTCAAAGCAATTAGTCATTTTGCAGACGCATTAAAAATGAGGGGTTCTTGGCAAGTCGGTAAAACGTTACCAACACGGCTACCTGCATGGCAGTTATAAAACCCCCTTAGTCAAGCCGCTGACAAATCCTACCAAAACCAAGCCGCTCACGCCAAAAGAATCCAAAAGATTGTGCTTGACCAACATGTTGCGGTCACGGTCGGCCAGGACGTATGCAATCTGCCGGCACCTCTACGGGGACCTTAGATCAATATTTGGTGGCATATTTGACGGCGTGTTTGGTGGCAAAACAAAACAGCCCAGAGGACATAGCCTCTGAGCTGCGAACATTTGGTGGGCGTTAGAAGATTTGAACTTCTGACCTCTTCCGTGTCAGGGAAGCGCTCTCCCCCTGAGCTAAACGCCCAAATGGAGCGGACAACGGGGCTCGAACCCGCGACCCCAACCTTGGCAAGGTTGTGCTCTACCAACTGAGCCATGTCCGCCTGCGAGGATTTAATATACGGGATGATCCATCCAAATGCAAGAACTTTTTTGAAAAGTTTTTTGTGACGCCCTCGCGAACCTCATGAAGGCATCAGCCGCCACGGAAGGCGCAGGCAAACGCAAACTCGCCGCAAGAGGCCCCTACATCTCACCGAGCATGATCCAGGCAGAGCTGTCCTGTGCGAGCCTGCCGTCTGCAAGCGGTGATGAGGTGAGCAGGACCCTGCCCGCCGGCAGCTCCACGGGTGCTGCACCGAAGTTCGTCACACATGCCCAGCCGTTATCGCGGCGATAGGCGATGACGCCGCCCTCAGCGCCCTCGGCACCATCCGCAAGACCGGTGCGCCCGTCAAGATCGAGCCACGCAAGATCGTTGGCGCACCCGCGCAGCTTGCGCCGCAGCCAGAGGGCGTCACGATAGAGCGCAAGCATCGATGTCGGGTCCGCTTCTTCCTTATCGGCAGCATAATCGGAAAACCATGCAGGCTGCGGCAGATGGGGCGCTGCATCGGCGTCTGCCGGCGAAAACCCAAACGATCCGCCATGCGCGGGATCGTCCGCCGCCACCCACGGCAGGGGCACACGACAGCCGTCGCGCCCCTTCTCACGCTTCGGTCCGTGCGTATTGGTCGCAGTAGGGTCTTCGAGTGCAGCCCACGGGATATCAGCCACCTCAAAAAGGCCGAGCTCCTCACCCTGATACACGTATGCCGAGCCCGGAAGCGCCAGTTCAAGCAAAAGGGCCGCCCGCGCGCGGCGCTCGCCGAGTTCACGGTCCTCGTCATAAGACGACCCGTCGCGCAAGAGCCAGTCGAGCGCAATCTGGTGGTAGCGCGTCGCCTTGATTTGCGGCAGGGCATAGCGTGTCGCCACGCGCGGCACGTCGTGGTTGGAGAGTACCCAGGTCGAGGCGGAATCGGATTCGACGGCTGCCTTCAAGCCCTTCTCGATTGCAGTGTGCATGTCATCATAGGTCCAAGTGGCCTTGGCAAACTCAAAGTTGAATGTCTGGCCAAGCTCGCTGGGACGCGCGTAGAGATACTGGCGCTCGGGCAGCACCCACGCCTCGGCAACGGCACTGCGCGGTGGATTATAGCGGTCGAACACGCGGCGCCACTCGCGATAGATCTCGTGGACCTCATTGCGGTCCCACAGCGGATGGGTGCCGTCGTCAACCATGTCATCGCCCTCGGCGAGATGCCACCGGTCGAGGTCATCGCGGTCGAGATCCTTGGCGAGACCGTGCGCCACATCAATGCGAAAGCCATCGACGCCTCGATCGCTCCAAAACGCCAGGACATCGCAAAAGAACGCATGAACCTCGGGGCACGACCAGTCAAAGTCCGGCTGCTCGGGCGTAAACATGTGCAGATACCACTGACCGTCCGCAACACGCGTCCATGCGGGGCCGCCAAAGTTGGCATTCCAATTGGTGGGAGGCAGCTCGCCATGCTCGCCGCGACCATCGCGGAAGATATAACGGGCGCGCTCGGGCGATCCGGGGCCGGCGGCAAGAGCGGCTTTGAACCAGGGGTGCTGGTTGGACGA
>CALLST010000409.1:0-1659 GCA_938011875.1 uncultured Collinsella sp.
GAACGTCTGGAACACTGCCGAACGATCCTGCTCAAAAACAACGATTCCGAGATGCCCCACTCGTTTAGCTACGGAGTGGCACACGCCGACCCCGCCCTGGGCGAAGCTTCCAATCGCATGACACTCGATGCCGACCATCGCATGTACGACTACAAGCTACGTCATGCCATGCACCTCGATCGGCGCAATATTACGCAAGTCCACGCCGACGACTTCGAAATAAGCGATCGTATTTTCGACGCTTTTTCGATGCTCAACGAGGGCCGTTATTTCTTTATCGAGAACTTGGACAAGGACCGCACCCTTTGGTCGCAAGGTGCCTTGCGCGATCTCGGTCTTCCTTCGGAGCACATAGACAGCTGCCGCGATTTCTGGAAGACGCGCGTCCATCCCGATGACCTCGAGGCCTACGCCAACGACATCAACCAGATCTTTAACGGCTCCAAACACCGCCGTGTCATGCAGTACCGCATGCGCAATGCAGCGGGCGACTACGTTCTCTGCCGTGGTCGCGGGTTTCGCATCGACGGCGACGGAAATGTCCCCTCGCTCTATGTCGGCGAACTCGTCAACCACTCGCTTGCCGAAACCGTCGACGCCGCCACAGGCCTTGGAACGCAGCGCATGCTGGTCAACGCTATCGATGCCTGCCGTCGCGACCGCTGCGAGACGGGGCTTATAGCGGTGCGCATTCGTGGCACGGCGAATCTCAACGAGCTCTACGGGGCCGAGGCTGTCGACAACATGCTTGCCGAATACGCAGGCCGCATGCTGTCGATCACCCGCGGCAGAAGCCGGGTCTTCCGTTCACGAAGCGTCCAGTTCGTCGTGCTCAGCAACGATTTGGACCATGAGGCATTCGAGCAACTGACCCGCCACCTTAAAGAGGCTGTTTTCGCTCCTGTTCAAATCGCGGGCGACACCATTACTCCCGTCTGCCTTGTCGTCCCGGCCTTTTACGAGCAGTTAACCCATCAAGCGACCGCCGTTTTAGGCGAACTCGACCGTCGCCTTCGCACGGCCGGCGGGCTTGTTCCCAACGACAGCCTCCCCATACCCGAGGCGGAGCGCAAAAGCGCCATCGCCGAACGTATCGACTCGCTCACGGGCCTCTATCGACCCAGCGAGTTTATGCGGCGCGCCAACGCATTTCTCGAGGCAAGGCGCGACGACACCTGGTGCATCGCCACCGTCGACATGGGTCACATGCGCCTGTTTAATGAATGGCACGGCCAGGCCGAGGGCGACCGCGTACTCGCCGATGTGGGCACGGTCCTCAAGGACATCGAGAATGCCGATATGGGCGTCGCAGGGTACTGGGGCCAAGATGACTTTTGCGTACTCATCCCCTTTAAGCACATCACCGTCCATCAAATCTACAACCGCGTTCGCGAGGCAGTAGCCAGGCATGATGACGGCGTAGGTTTTTGGCCGTCCATGGGCATTTACCCCATCGACTCCAATGAGGAGATCACCATCGATGCGCAGGCAAAGGCCATGTTTACCAATCGACGCGCCAAAAACGACTTCAAGGAGCGCATTGCTATTTTCCGCCCCGAAGAATATGAACACGAGATTGCGTTCCACCGCACGCTGACCGAGTTCCAGTACGCGCTCTCAAACGGCCGCATCACGTACTACCTGCAGCCCCAGGTCGAT
>CALLST010000410.1:0-1019 GCA_938011875.1 uncultured Collinsella sp.
CGGCATGGCATTTGATTGGTCGATTATGACCGAGCATGTCGAAATCGACGGATGCCCAGTGCGCAAGATTGGGCAGCCAGGGTTTGCCTATGCCCAGCCCGGCATGCCGCGTGGCCTGACGATAAGGAAAAACTCGCGCTTTAATGCAGTTCCCGAGCACGTGCATGATTACGTGGAGATGAGCTATGTGTATCGCGGGCGCTGCCCGCAGACGGTGGCGGGGGAGAGGCTCGAGTTGCGCCGCAACGAGGTGCTTTTGCTCGACGCCCTTTGCCCTCATGCCGTGGCGGCGCTCGGCGAGGACGACATCATGCTGAGCATGACCGTTTCACGCTCTTTTTTGCGCCGGAGTCTCGATTCGGCGCTACATGCAGGAGATGCTCTGCGAGCTGTACGACCCGAGCCCCAACGGTTCCGAGATCGTCCTGCGTCTGTTTCAGCTGTTTTTGGCCGAGCTCATGGATTGCTACGAGCGCGAGCTGGTGCGCGGCGCGGCGGACGGCGCGGCGGGGCCCACTGCCCTGGTGACGGGAATGCTTGGCTATATCGATCGCGAATTCGCTGCATGCTCCCTCGAGGGGATGGCGGCGGAGTTTGGCTTGAGCCCTAATTATGCGACGGCGCTCCTCAAGCGACATGTGGGCAAGACCTTTAGGCAACTTGTGCAGGAGCGACGCCTGGTGCGTGCGGCCGAGCTTCTGCGCGGTGGCGCCACGGCCGGGGCGGCTGCGCATGCGGTGGGCTATGAAAACATGAGCTTCTTCTACCGTAAGTTTCACGACAAGTATGGCTGTACCCCCGCGGCATACCGCCGGTAAGCGCGGGGCGGATCGTCTTCGCTCCTTCGGTGTCAAAAAGTTTCAGCTGCAGCGCTGTTGCAGCGCGCGTCTGCGAAAAGAAGTGTCCAAATCGGCGCCTTCGCCCTGGCCTGGAGCGACTCGGCGGCATACTCGTTTCATCAGCAACACGCATGAGCGAGGAGACACTTATGGGATTCCCCGAGGGTTTCTATTGGGGTG
>CALLST010000411.1:0-4160 GCA_938011875.1 uncultured Collinsella sp.
GCTCGACCTTCTCCCTGCTGTACATGCGAACCTCCAGTCCGGACCGCCCCGCGGTCCAACTTTCTGTCCGCACCCCCAACAGGAACTATTCCACCGCAACTTCGATGCGACAAAGGAGCAGTCCCTTTATCGCATTCCGTGCGAGCTCCAGCGCCATCTGCGGGTATAAGGCTAACAAGTGTTTATTTGCGAGGCCTAAGGGGCGCCCCGTATGGATATCGATAACTTTGAATGGTGGTATAGCGAGGGTGAGACTCCGGACGAGGGGTGGGACGAGCCTACGCCGCGTTGCGTGTCGAGCGACGAGGACGAGACCGGCAACGACGTCGCCGCCGACTCGGACGCCGCCCTCGATCCCGTCGAGCCCCTGACCTTCGAACAAGCTTGGGCCCAGGCCGAGGCAGACGAGGCCAAGGCCGACGCTACGGCCACGCTCGGCGAGCCAGCCGACATGTCGATCTCGCCGGCAAAGACCCCGCAGCCGCGTCACACCATCGATCCCGACAGCACGGCATCCTTCAGTATTCTCGACGTGCCCTCGCAGGGCGCTCAGGCGCCCGCACCCACACGTCGCCCCAATCTGTCTCGCGAGGAAGATGCAGGACGTCGCTCTCCGCTTGGCCCCATCCTTATCGCCTTCATGGCCGGCGTTATCGCATGCTCGGTAATTGGAAACGTCTGGAGCCATGTCGAGCAGCAGCGAAAAGACGCCGCCAGGGTCGAGATGTCTGTCGAGCAATCGCTCGGCCGCACGCGCTCGGTACATGTGTCGGTCGAGGTCAAGGACGGCGCGATGTGGGACACCGCGCGTGGCGACAGCCAAATGCTCATCCACATCGTGGGGCGTACGCTCAAAGGGCAGACGATTGACGAGTATCAATACGTCAATTCCGCTGGTGACGGCATCGAGCTCAAGCCCGGCGACTACGAGCTCACGGTCGATGAGCCACCCGTCGCCACCGATGGCACGCGCTTCGGCGCCTCAAAGCGCATGGTTCCCGTGAGCTTTAACTCGCAGGCGCCCGATACGGTCGACAGCACGCCGCAGGGCGGGTTCGACCTTTACGCAATCGTTCAATAACTGTGCCTGTCGCTTCTCCTTGCCGCCAAGAGTGGGACAATAGCCCTCGACACTATTGTTTACTTTTGGAGGAAGTAACATGTCCACCGTCACTACCATCAAGCGCGGCGGCCTCACCGCGGCCATCGATTCCATGGGCGCCCAGCTCACGAGCCTTGCCCTCAACGGCAACGAGTATCTGTGGCAGGGCGACCCCGCCTTTTGGGGCAAGCATGCGCCCATCCTGTTCCCCATTGTGGGCTCGCTGCGCAACAACACGGCGACGTCTGCGGCTGGCACCTGCGAGATGCCGCGCCACGGACTCGCGCGCATTGTCGAGCACAAGCTGGTCGAGGTCTCCGAGGACGGTTCGTCCGTCACCTACGAGATCACTGACACGCCTGAGTCGCTCAAGGCGTTCCCCTTCCACTTTAAGCTCAACATGACCTATGCCCTGACTGGTGACGCCACGCTCACGCAGACCTTTGCCGTCACCAACACCGGCGACGTGGACCTGCCGTTCTCGGTGGGCGGCCACCCCGCATTTAACGTACCTGCTCCCGGTGCCGAGGACGAGGCGTTCGAGGATTACGAGCTGGCATTTACCGAGGCTTGGACCAACGAGGCCCCCATCATCACGCCCGATGGCCTCATGACGTTCGAGGGTAGCTACAAGGCTCCCGATAACTCGGACGTGCTGCCCATCACGCACCGCAGCTTCGATAACGACGCCATCATGTTCACCGATACCCCGGGCTCCACGCTCACGCTGCGCGGCCGCAAGTCGGGCCACGGCGTCAAGATCGACTTTGAGGGCTTTAAGTACATCGGCGTGTGGTCTGCCGCCAACGACGCCCCGTTTGTGGCGCTCGAGCCCTGGACCGGCCACACCACCATGGACACCGAGGACGACGTCTTTGAGCACAAGGTCAACACCATTACGCTGGCGCCGGGCGAGACGGACGTCCGCAGCTTTAGCGTCACTTTGCTCTAGAGGTTCCGCCGTTCTGACGAACGGCGGGCCGGTCGACGCTGCGCGCCGCCCAGAGCGACAATTTGTCATTCAAAAGGCAAGGCATGACCAGAAGGTCTATGCCTTGCCTTTTTCATGCCTAGTCGTTGGGGACGTTCTTGTTTGACTAGTCGTTTAAGAACGTCCCCAACGACTATCAATCGTTTTCAGTTCGTAAACTTGTATATATGCATTTATATATGCATTTGCTGGAGGTAGCGCTGAGCGGTATCCTGTTAAGTCGTCAGCATACGATTCAACAGGGAAGGCAGATTATGCATTCTCCCCATCAACGCGACGCGCATCCACAGCCGGTATGCAGCCGTCGCATCTTTTTGGGTAGCGCTCTCGCTGCGAGCGCTTCCGTCGTCGCCGGCGCGCTCGCCGGCTGTCAGCGTCCGTCTACGCTGGAAGTAGTTCAGCCCACGACGGGTGGCGGTCGCGACGACCTGTCCGATTCCGTTATCGGCAAGGATAAGATCCGCATTGGCATGGAGGCGGCCTACGCCCCGTACAACTGGCAGGTTTCCGAAGCCAGTGAGTACACCATCCCCATCGACAACGTGCAGGGCGCCTATGCCGATGGCTACGACGTGCAGATCGCCAAGATCGTCTGCAAGGCCCTCGGTGGCGAGCCCGTTGCCGTCAAGCAGAGCTTTTCGGGCCTTATCGATTCGCTCAACAACGGCCAAATCGACCTCATCATCGCCGGCATGAGCGCCACGCCCGAGCGCGAAGAGTCCGTCGGCTTTTCCGATCCGTACTTCATTGGCTACTTTGGCCTATTCGTAAAAGAGGGTTCCCCCTACCAAAACGCGACCAAGCTCAGCGACTTTAGCGGCGCTACGGTGCTCGGGCAAAAGGACACCATGCTCGATACCGTCATCGACGAGATCCCGGGCGTTGTCCACAAAAACCCGGTCGACTCGGTTCCCACGGTGTTTTCGAATCTGCTGCAGGGCACCTGCGACGCCGTGACTTACAACACCGAGAATGAGAAGGGCTATATGGCCCAAAATCCTGGTATCGTCCCCATCCAGTTTGCCGAGGGCGAGGGCTTTAAGCAGGAGGTCACGGCAAATGTCGGTTGCCGCAAGGGCTCGGACAAGCTGCTTAAGCTTATCGACAAGACACTCAAGGGCATTAGCCAAGAGGAGCGCGACCAAATGTGGGACGCGTGCCTCGACCGTCAGCCGGCATAGGGAGGCAGCATGAAAACCATTAATCGCCTGGCCTCCTTTATCAAGGCCGACCACCGTTATGTATACCTGGGCACGAGTGTTATCGCGGCGCTCGGCCTGGCGTTTAGCCAACGCAACCCCACGCGGCTGAGCTGCTTAGCCCCCCCCGGTATCTTTCAGGATTGCCTTTGGGCGATTCTTTGGGCCTGGCTCGTCGTGTCGGCGGCGGCGCTCGTCACCAAGCTCATGCACTGGAACGACTATCGCGAAAAGTCGCCGTTCGCATCCGAGCGCTGCCGTCGTGGCGCACGCCTGGGCAGCTACGTCATGGTCGCCATCGCGGCAGTTTTCTTTATTGACCGCTGCGTCATGTCGTTTATCGACCTGGTGCAGGTGAGCATTGTCTCGGATTCCAACCCCAGCGACTTTTTGTCGAGCCTGGTCTACATGACCTACAAGAGCGGGGACTTCTTCATTCGCGGTATCGAGATCACCATCGCGCTTGCGACCTTCGGCACCGTCATCGCATTCTTCCTGGCGCTGCTTTTTGTGTTCCTGCGCATTCAGACCTTCGATCGCGTGGATAACGATCTGGTGCGCTTCTTTAAGAGCATCGGCCGCGGCTTTGCGACTGTCTACTCCACCATCGTGCGCGGCACGCCCATGATGGTCCAGGGCCTGCTCATCTATTACGCGGGCTTCACCGTTTTGCGCGGCATGGGCTTCGAGACCGCCCAGGCCAACCAGATCTGGAGTACCTTCACCGCCGGCCTCGTCACCATCTCGCTCAACTCCACCGCCTACATGATGGAGGTCCTGCGCGGCGGCATCGAGTCCATCGATCCCGGCCAGGCCGAGGCAGCGCGCTCGCTGGGCCTGTCGCAGTGGCAGGCTATGCGCAAGGTCG
>CALLST010000412.1:0-1872 GCA_938011875.1 uncultured Collinsella sp.
ATAAAAGATGCACTGCACGGCAGCAGAGCATCTGGTGCTCCGTTCTGTCCAAATGACCGCCGTAAAGGTCGTCCCCCGCCACGGGATGCCCAAGGTGCGCCATGTGCACGCGAATCTGGTGCGTGCGACCGGTAAACAGATGGCACTCAACGAGCGTATAACCATCGTCAAAGCGCGTGGAATCAAAGCGCTCGAGGACTTTAAAGGTCGTAATGGCTTGACGGGCAAAGGGGTCGTCCGAAACCGCCATCTTGACGCGGTCGCGCGTAGAACGGGCGATACCGGTATTGATGGTGCCCTCGGCGATGTGCCCGTGGACAAGCGTGATATAGCGGCGGTCGAGCGTACGCGTGCGAATGAGATTTTGAAGCGCGCGCTGGGTGTCGTCGTCTTTTGCCGCGAGCATAAGGCCCGAGGTATCGCGATCCAGGCGATGCACGATGCCGGGGCGGTCCTCACCCTGCACGGTACCAAGATGATCGATACCGCAGTGGTAGACCAAGGCGTTCGCAAGCGTGCCGCTCTCGTGGCCGTGGGCGGGATGGCACACCAGCCAGCGCTGCTTGGAGAGCACAATGAGATAGTCGTCCTCATAGCGAATGTCGAGCGGGATGGCCTCGGGAATCACATCGGTGGGATCGTGCGGCTCGGGCAGGTCGACCGAGATGCGGTCACCGGCGCGTACGGCATACTTTTTTGACAGACAGGTCTCGCCGTTCACGATTACGGCGCCGCCCTCGATCAGATGCGCGCAGGCAGAGCGCGTGGGGCAGCCGTCGTTGGCACCCAGAAAGGCGTCGAGACGCTGGCCAGAGCAATCGTCGGCAACAAGAATATGGATGTCGGCCATTAACGCTCATTCCTTTCGCGAATCTTGCGGGCACGCTCCCCACGTTGTTTAGCCTTGCGCTTGGCGCGGGCCTCATCACGGGCGTTAAGCTCGGCGGTCGCATCGACCTCACGGGCCGCGGGGCTCAAGAACATGTAACCGAAGAGGGCGAGCACTACACCGACCGTAATGCCGATATCGGCCACATTGAAGACGGGGAAGTCGATGAAGGTGGTGGCAATAAAATCGGTCACGAAGCCAAAGGCCAAACGATCGATAGCGTTGCCGATAGCACCGCCCGCAACCATCGCCATGCCCACAACCTCAAGATGGGCGAGCTGGGGTGCACGAACGAGGTACACGGCAATAGCGATAATGACCGCCAACGCCAGGACGGCAAACGCGATGCCATGCCCCTCGCCCATGCTAAAGGCAGCACCGATATTACGGACAAACAGAAAGTCGATCACACCGGGGATAACAGTCACATGCAGAGCATCGCCCACGGCACGAACCGCAAGCTTGGTCAGCTGGTCAACAAGCAGCACAACCAGCGCCACCCCACCAGCAACACCCAACCGCCAACGCAAAGGCGGCGTCATATCCCCAGTACGACCCAAATCAATCCCCTACCCTCAAGAACATCGAATTACGTTTAACGCAAATCAATATCTTATATTGACCAGCAACGAAATAGCCGATGATTCGTTACCAACAGCGAAAACCCGCCAGAGCGAGCAAGGTGCCTTGAAACAAGGCGGCATTGACCTTCTGGTCATGCCGCCGAAGTTGAAAGGCAGATTGCCGTCCAGACGGGCTCGCAGCGTCGGCTCATTACGCCGTTTGTAAAACGGCGTAATTCTTAGTGTTCGATCCAGCAGCGCAGGGTCTCGCCGGCCTGCAGGTGACGCAGATTCTCCGCGGCGATGTCTATGACGTTGTTGAGCGTGGCTGCCAGGTGGAACCAGCCGGAGACGTGCGGCGTGATGAGCATGTTGGGCGCATCCCACAGGGGGCTTGTCTCAGGCAGCGGCTCGGGGTCG
>CALLST010000413.1:0-2522 GCA_938011875.1 uncultured Collinsella sp.
CCAACCTTCTTAGCAGCTTCGACGTTGCCGCCGTAAGCGTTGAAATCTTTGTCCATGCTGGAAGCGCTGGCCAGGGTCACGCCCTGCTCATCATCAATGACCTGAGCGTAGATGTGCTTGGCGGAGCGGAAAACATCCAGACGGGGACGAGCAGCAGTGCCGCTGATCTTGCCGCGGACACGACGGTGGCGGCGCAGACGAGCAACGTTCTTATCAGCCTTGTTGACCATAATGTTTCTCCTCTCCTATTATTTACCCTTGCCGGCTTTGCCTTCCTTGCGGATGACATACTCGCCAACATAGCGGATGCCCTTGCCCTTGTACGGCTCGGGCGGGCGGACACCGCGGACCTCGGCAGCGAACTGGCCGACCTCCTGCTTGTCGATACCGGTGATGCTGAAATGCAGAGCATCCTTCAGCTCGATCTTGATGGTATCGGTGTCCTCAAACTCAACGGGATGAGAGAAGCCCAGGGTCAGGGTCAGCTTGCTGCCCTGCTTGGCGGCACGATAGCCGACGCCCTGAATTTCCAGATCCTTGCGGAAGCCCTCGGTAACACCGACGACCATGTTATGGATCAGGGTGCGGGTCAGGCCATGGAGGCTGCGTGCCTCCTTCTCGTCATTGGGGCGGGTAACCAAAATCTCATTGCCCTCGACAGCAACAGTCATCAGAGGATGAAATTTGGAATGCAGGGTACCCTTGGGGCCCTTAACGGTGATGGTGCGCTCGGCCTCATCGACCTTCACTTCCACACCGGCGGGAATGACGATGGGTTTTCTTCCAATTCTCGACATTGTCTATACCCCTTTCTTACCACACAAAGGCGAGAACTTCACCGCCGACGTGAGCAGCGCGGGCTGCCTTGTCGGTCATGACGCCTTTAGAGGTGGAGATGATTGCGGTGCCCAGGCCCTTCATGACCTTGGGCATATCCTCGCAGTTGGTGTAAATACGCAAGCCCGGCTTAGAAACGCGCTTCAGGTCGGCGATGACCGGAGTACCGTTCTCCTGGTACTTCAGGGTCAGGGTGATGGTCCCCTGCTTATTGTCCTCGGGCACTTTCATACCCTTGATGTAGCCCTCGTCAACCAGAATCTGGCAGATCGCCTTCTTCAGGTTAGATGCGGGGATATCCACGGAAGGGTGTTTGGCAGTGCTAGCATTGCGGATGCGGGTCAGCAGGTCCGCGATAGGATCGGTGATTTGCATGCCACTAACCTCCTTAGGTTGTGTTTAAGAGTGTTGTTAATTCGTTCAGACAGAAGCAATCAAGGGCTTACCAGGAAGCCTTCTTGACGCCGGGGATCTCGCCCTTGTAAGCCAGCTCACGGAAGCAGATACGGCAGACACCGTACTTGCGCAGGTAAGCGTGGGGACGACCGCAGATCTTGCAGCGGTTGTAAGCGCGGGTCGAGAACTTGGCGGGACGCTGCTGCTTGAGCTTCATAGAAGTTTTTGCCATGTGAGTTCCCTCCCTTAGTTAGCGAACGGAGCGCCCAGAGCCTTCAGCAGCTCCTTGGCCTCCTCGTCGGTCTTAGCGGTGGTGACGAAGCAGATGTCCATGCCGCGGATCGCATCGACCTTGTCGAAGTCGATCTCGGGGAAGATGATCTGCTCCTTCAGGCCGAAGGCGTAGTTGCCGCGGCCATCGAAGGAGTTGCCGTTGATGCCGCGGAAGTCGCGAACGCGGGGCAGCGCGACATTGAAGAGGCGGTCAACGAACTCGTACATACGCTCACCACGCAGGGTGACCTTTGCGCCGATGGGCATGCCCTCGCGCAGCTTGAAGTTTGCAACGCTCTTGCGGGCCTTGCAGACGATAGCCTTCTGGCCGGTGATCTGGCCCAGGTCGGCGACGATGGCGTCGATGACCTTGGCGTTCTCCTTGGCCTCACCAGCGGCAACGTTGATGATGACCTTATCCAGCTTGGGGATCTGCATAACGCTCTTGTAGCC
Organism: uncultured Collinsella sp.; assembly: GCA_938011875.1. Lineage (GTDB taxonomy): Bacteria > Actinomycetota > Coriobacteriia > Coriobacteriales > Coriobacteriaceae > Collinsella. The sequence continues at coordinate 1,960 of CALLST010000413.1, forward strand.
GAACTTCTTGTTCAGGGCCGGAGCGATCTCGTTGACATACTGTTCTTGCAAACGTGCCATTGTGTACTCCTCCCTTACAGTTCAGCGCCGCACTTGCGGCAAACGCGGACGGTCTTGCCGTCCTTGACAGAATGGCCCACGCGGGTGGCCTTGCCACACTTGGGGCAGACGGGCATGACCTTGCAGGCGTAGATAGCGCCCTCGGCCTTGACGATGCCGCCCTGCTCGCCCTGACGGCGAGGCTTGACGTGCTTCGTGACCATGTTCAGGCCCTCGACAATGACCTTGCCCTCTTTCGGGGAGGTCTGCAGGACCTTGCCGGTCTTGCCCTTGCACTTGCCGGAGATGACCATGACGTTGTCGCCGGTTTTAACATGAAGATTGTTCATTTAATTAAAACCTCCTTACAGCGATTCCGGAGCCAGGCTCAGGATCTTGGTGAAGCCGGCGTCGCGCAGCTCGCGAGCGACGGGTCCAAAGATACGAGTACCCTTGGGGCTCTTGTCGGCCATGACGATAACGGCGGCGTTCTCATCGAAACGGATGTAGGAGCCGTCGTCGCG
>CALLST010000414.1:0-3512 GCA_938011875.1 uncultured Collinsella sp.
CTGCGGAGGGGTTTCGAAGCCTTGCGACGTACGAGCGCGCTCGAGGTGAGCTGGGCGCGGCAGATACGACTCTCCTGCAATCGATCGGAATCGAGCCGGAGACTCCTTCTCGTGCGGAGGCGCGCGCCCTTCTGCTTGAGTCGATCGCGAGCTTGCCGGACCCCAAGGTTTACGAGTTAAGTACGAAGATGCCCCCATTAATCCTCCTTTCGTATCTCCAGGCAGCGCTTCCCTCCTTATTTTTGCTGTTGCCCGTGGTTGTCACATCGCTCGCGTGCACCCACCTGCAGTGTCGTTCCCTTCTGGTTCTCCAGATCCCCGCAACAGCGCATGTGCGTTTTCTGACGGCTGTTGCGCTGGCTCTCCTGCTTGGCTTGGTGCTGCTTTTGGTGTCGATGGTTCCCGCTGTCGTTGTGTCCGTGATTAAGAACGGTGCGGGTGGATCGGAGTATCCCGTCGCTCTCATTCGGGCGGGAGCTTCGACAACGTCCATGGTGGGGGAGGCGGTGTTGTGCAGTATTCCGTTGCTGGTCATGGCATACGGCGTGATTTCCGTCGTCGCTGCGTTGACAGCAGCGATTAGCCGCAACCCCGTTGTCACCGGAATGGTTTGCGCGGTTCTCTTGGTGTTGGGTTCGTTGAGCGCTCATGTTGAAAGCGTGGGCATGGGCGTCGCGCTGCTGGCTCCATTCGCCTCGTTTGATCCCGCTTCCCAGGTGGGGACGATTGGGTTCCTTGGGCGAGGGACGAACGCGATGCCTTTTGGAGAGGTCGTCGGCGCATCGGGCGCTCTGCTGGTGGTCTTGGGCGCCGTATCTCCGTTGATGGTGCGCCTGAGTGTTCCAAAGATCGAAAGGGGATGATCTCGATGATTGACCTTCAAACGCTGACGATCTCTTATGGAAAGAAGGTGCTCGTAGATTCGGTGAACGCTGAGTTTGCCCCGGGTACGGTCTACGGTCTCGTCGCTCCGAACGGGCATGGAAAGACGACGTTGCTGCGTGCGATGGCAGGTTTGCCGGGTCCTCGCGTGGACGGGAGCATCGTTCTGGATGAGGTGCAGGGTACGGGTGCGAGAGAGGTCCGTTCTATGATCTTCTATGCACCTGGTGAGGGGACGCTGCTGTATCCCGGATTGCGTGCGGAAGATCACCTCAAGATGGTTTGCGATATGTGGCCGCACGCTCGCGATATCGAAGAGATAGTGGAACAAACGCAGATAGGCGAGTTCGCGAAGATGAGGATCCGCACTCTGAGCCAGGGCATGAAGCAGCAGCTTACCCTGGCGATTGCGTATGCGACGGGCGCGCGGTACCTTCTATTAGATGAGCCCATGAACGCGCTCGACCCCAGCAGGGTGGACTTGCATTCCGAGATTCTCAGGAAGCTGGCCGATTCTGGTACGTGCATCATCATGTCATCCCACATCTTGGATTCGGTCGATAGGCTGTGCGATGAGATTCTGTTTTTGAAGGATGGGAGGCTCATTAGAAGCATTCCGCAAGATGATGCTGCGCCGAAGTCTCCTGGATCCCATTTCGCAAAGCCTGCCGGACGCGCCGAGGGTGCGCTAAGCACGTATCGGCGACTCTACGAAAAGGGCGGGTAGAAATGCAAGTTAAAAATCTATGTGGTCAATGTGATACCGTTGAACCCGCGTATCGATACCGTTCAGCCATTCGCCTCGCCCCCATCGCTCGCATCTTCATTCGGTCTGCCATTATTAATCTAACAATTCTTTGAGGAACGTAGGTGCTTCTAAATGTACTGTCGACTTCTTCTCAAACTAATCCTAAGAGACAAGGCCGTATGGATTTGTACGCTCGTTCTCGCTGCAGCCTTTTCCGTCCCCATTGCGTTCAATTCACCCATCTACGGCCCCTTCTTTATGAAGCAGGGCATGCAGGGCTTTGTCGACGCATTCAATACGCGCGCGCCCCAGGCCAGCGGCACAGACCTATCGCCAGAGCAGCAAGATGACGCTGAGCTTGCAAGATACGCGAACGCCGCCCTCGCCGCTCAAACCGACGCCGCCTTTCTCGACTCTGCCGAGAGCTACTACGCGCTCATGGACGAGGGCTTCCAATCCGGGTCCATCGTGGGAGACCGAGAGACCAATGACGCGGCGCTCGCATATTGCCGCGCTCTGAGCAGCTCCGGCATCGCGGATATCCCGGCCTCCGCAAACGACCTGCCGTTCCTCTCCTTCCTGCCCTACGCCATTGCCCAGGCGCCGTCCTTCCTTCCCTTCATCCCCTTCCTTCTCTCGTCGATACTCGTGCTCGGCGCCACAAGGCCCGGGACCCTGGCGGCAAAGGCGCCCGTGCCCAAATTCCGGCGCCTTATCCAAACCGTGTTTTCGATAATCGCCGCGGGGACCGCGATGCTCCTCGCCGGCCTCGCACCCGGGGGCATTTACGCCTTGGCCCTAAACGGCTTCGGGCAGATCGGGTACCCGATCGCCTTCTTCCATGACGGCGCGCTTACCACCACGACCGCGGGAAACGTCTTCACGACCATACTTCTCGCGCTGCTTGCGGGCGGAACCTTGATATCCGTTTGCTCCGCCGTCCTATCGACCGCAACGAGGCGCGTCCTCGCGGGCCCCCTTACCTCCGCGCTGCTTGTCGCGGCCCCGGCATTCCCGTTACTGTCCGATTCGGCACTGGGGCATAACGCCGCGCTCGAGCTCCTGCCGCTGGCCGTGTTCTCGCCTATCGAGGCAACGGGTTACGTAGGATGCTTCCCGACAGAATTCATTGGCTCCGGTTCGGGCGGCGCATCGATGCTTGCCGTGGCCCTGGCATACGTCGCGGTCCTTTTCGCGGTCGGCGCCGTTGCGACACGTTCGCCCAAACAGTCTGACCCCGCGAAAAAGCGCCATGGGCTCGAGCTGCTGGACGTGAGCGTGGGATACGGAAGCACGACGATACTTTCAATCGGATCGCTTTTCTTGAGCCCGGGAACGGCGGCGGGCCTCATTGCTCCCAACGGCTCGGGGAAAACCACCTTTCTTGAAGCGCTGTCGGGCCAATTTCCCACCCGTATCCACTCGGGAAGCCTGGTGGCAGACGGAATCAGCCAACGTCAATCAGCCGAATTTGCAGAACTCGTCTACCTGAGCTCTTCAGGCGGCACGGATCTCTATCCCACGCTATCGGCCATCGAGCACCTTGCTTTCGTTAGGGAGGCGTGGAAATCGGCCACCGACATCGACTCGCTCTGCAGCTCCCTCGGAATCTCCCCATATCTCGACAAGCCGACCCGTAAACTCTCGACAGGGATGAAGCAGCAGGTAAAGCTTGCCATGGCGATATCGACCGGTTGCCCGTACCTTATCCTCGATGAACCGCTGAACGGCCTCGATCCGGGAAAGCGGAAAACCTCCTGCGACGCGATGCGCAGCGAGGTGGCGCGGGGACGCAGCGTGCTCATTTCAAGCCATCTGCTCGACGACCTGGCAGACCTCACCAACTCGTTCTACTTCATCGAGGCCGGCACGCTCGTGGAAA
>CALLST010000415.1:0-1425 GCA_938011875.1 uncultured Collinsella sp.
TGGCAATTACGGTCGCTATCGCCGGCGTCATCCTCGTTGAGGCAATGCGTTCGCTGCGCCACGCGTGTGGGGTGGATGCAGCGAGCGCACCGCTGCCCTAGTTGCGGCGTCCGCCTCCGTTGGCGCCCTGACGCCCCTGGGCTGCGCGATTGCGACCGGCAGTGTTCTGCGCGCGGGACATACCGCCGTATCCCTTGCTGCCCTTAGACCCCTTGCCGGCACCACCAGCGCCACCGTGGGCCTTGCCGCCCTTCTTGCCGGTTCCATGCCCGCCGTTGGCAGATGTCTCGCCCGGGCGCGGCGGCACGGGACGAATCAGGCAATGCTTGGTGTAGCCGATCAGGTCACGACGCCCGGCCTTTTCCAGCGCCTCGCGTACCAGCTTGTAGTTCTCGGGCTTGCGATACTGGATGAGCGCGCGTTGCATGGCCTTCTCGTGCGGGTCGCGCGCCACGTAGATCGGCTCCATGGTGCGCGGGTCCACGCCGGTGTAGTACATGCACGTCGACATGGTGGACGGTGTGGGGTAGAAGTCCTGCACCTGCTCGGGCATGTAGCCCATGTCGCGCACGGCCTCGGCAAGGTCCACGGCTTCCTTCATCGTCGAGCCGGGGTGGCTCGAGATCAGATACGGCACCACGTACTGCTTGAGTCCGTACTCGCGGTTCAGGCGCTCAAATTTGCGGCAGAACGCATCGTAGACGGCGCGGCTCGGCTTGCCCATCACGGAGAGCACCGCGTCGCTCACATGCTCGGGCGCTACGCGCAGTTGGCCCGAGACGTGATGCTCCAGCAGCTCGCGCAAAAACTCGTCCGAGGCATCGGCCATGGTGTAGTCAAAGCGGATGCCGCTGCGGACGAAGACCTTTTTGACGCCCGGCAGCTGGCGCAGGTCGCGCAGCAGCTGCGTGTAGCCGCTCTCGTCGACCACCATGTTCTTGCACACACTCGGCCACAGGCAGCGCTTGTTCTTGCACACGCCGTGCTTGAGCTGCTTGTCGCAGGCGGGACGGCTAAAGTTGGCCGTCGGTCCACCCACGTCGTTGATGTAGCCCTTAAACTCGGGATCGCGCGTGAGCAGCTCGGCCTCGCGCATGATCGAGTCGTGGCTGCGCATCTGCAACACGCGGCCCTGGTGGAAGGTGAGGGCGCAAAACGAGCACTCGCCAAAACAGCCGCGGTTGGAGCTGATCGAAAACTTGATCTCGGCAAAGGCCGGCACGCCGCCCGCCGCGTCGTAGTCGGGATGCCAATCGCGTGCGTAGGGGAGTTCGGCCACCTCGTCCATCTCGTCGGTGGTGAGTGTCGTCGACGGCGGGTTTTGCACCACATAGACGCTGTTGGGATAGGGCTCTACCAGGCGATGGCCGGTGATGGGGTCCATATTCCGCTGCTGCACGTTAAAGCTGCGCGCGTAGTTGAGCT
>CALLST010000416.1:0-2838 GCA_938011875.1 uncultured Collinsella sp.
CGCAGTACACCCGCCCAGCCGAGTTCAACGGCGAGGGCGTGCCGCCGGTGCTTGTGAGCGGCGATCACGCCAAGGTCGATGCCTGGCGCCGTAAGAATGCCATCGAGCGCACCTGCCGCTGGCGTCCCGACCTGATCGAGACAGCGCGGCTCACGCCCGAGGAGCGTGCTTACGCGCAGGATTTGCTTTCTGGAAGAGGTGAATAACATAGAGGACAATAAAGGCCGCCAACGAGTTCATCTTGAACATGATTTTGGCGAGAGGTCCGTTTTCACTTTGCGGGGCGCCTTGGAATGGGTTTTGGTCATTCTAATCGCACTCGTCGCCACCTTCTTGATTCGCTCGTTTGTGGTCGAACCCTTTGTGGTGCCCACCGGCTCCATGGAGTCCACGATCGAGATCGGCGACCAGATTTTGGCGCAAAAGGTGAGCCTTGAACTCGGCCAGCCCGTCAGCCAAGGCGATATCGTGGTGTTCCACAACCCCGATGGCACCTCCGAGCACGATGTTCTCGTCAAGCGTGTTATTGCCACGGCCGGCCAGACGGTCGACCTTCGGGACGGCAAGGTGGTCGTTGACGGCCAGGCGCTCGACGAGGACTACACGACCGGCATGAGCTGGCCGCTTTCGGTTCAAGCGCCCGGCGCTCAGGTGAGCTATCCCTACACCGTCCCCGACGGGTGTGTGTGGGTGATGGGCGACAACCGAGAGAACTCAGCCGACTCCCGCTATTTTGGGCCGGTCGACCGCTCCGATTTAATGGCCGTGGCACTCGTTCGCTACTGGCCGCTCAACCGCATCGGCGCTATCGACTAAAAACCGCTATAGTACAGTACCTAACCGTGTAATCGTTTCGACGAGGGGATATTAGAGGCATGAACGCTTCATCGCTTTCCTTCCAAGACATCATCCTGCGCCTCCAGCAGTACTGGGGCGAGCAGGGCTGCGTCATTATGCAGCCCTATGACTCCGAGGTCGGTGCCGGTACCTTCCATACCGCGACCACGCTGCGCTCGCTCGGTCCCGCCGAGTGGCGCACCTGCTATGCGCAGCCCTGCCGCCGTCCCGCCGACGGCCGCTACGGCGAGAACCCCAACCGCATGCAGCACTACTATCAGTTCCAGGTGCTCATCAAGCCCTCGCCGGTAAACGCCCAGGAGCTTTACCTGGGGTCTCTTGCCGCTATCGGCCTGGACCCCAACGACCATGACGTCCGCTTTGTCGAGGACGACTGGGAGAGCCCGACCCTTGGCGCCTGGGGCCTTGGCTGGGAGGTCTGGCTCAACGGCATGGAGGTCACGCAGTTTACGTACTTCCAGCAGGTGGGCGGCATCGAGGTCGACCCCGTGCCCGTCGAGATCACCTACGGCCTGGAGCGTATCGCCATGTATGCCCAGGGCGTCAACTCCGTTTACGACCTGGTGTGGAGCTATCTGCCCGACGGAACGCCCATGACCTATGGCGACGTGTTCCTCGAGAACGAGCGCGAGTTCAGTGCCTACAACTTTGAGGTCGCCAACGTCGAGATGATGCGTCAGAAGTTTGACGACTACGAGGCCGAGTGCCACTCCTGCCTGGAGCGCAAGCTGCCGCTGCCGGCATATGACTGCGTCATGAAGTGCAGCCACGCTTTCAACCTGCTCGATGCCCGCGGCGCCCTGTCCGCGGTCGAGCGTGCCAACTACATCCTGCGCGTCCGCGCCGTCGCCAAGGCGTGCTGCGAGGCCTACATGGCCGAGGTCGCCGGAGTCAACGAGAATGCCGACCAGGAAGGCGAGGTGGCGTAAGCCATGGCAGACGCTAAGGATTTCCTGTTTGAGATCGGTACGGAGGAAATGCCCTCCGCACCGCTGAACAATGCCGTCAAGCAGCTTGGCACCATGATCGCCAAGGGTCTCGACGAGGCCGGTCTGGCCCACGGCGAGGTCCGCGTGATCTCGAGCCCGCGTCGTCTGGCTGCACTCGTTGCCAACGTCGCCACCGCGACCGATGAGGTTCACGAGGTCAAGCGTGGCCCCGCGGCCAACATTGCCTTCGACGCTGACGGTAACGCCACCAAGGCCGCCCAGGGCTTTGCCCGCAAGTGCGGTGTGGCTGCCGAGGACCTGGTCCGTCGCGAGGACACCGACGGTCGCGAGTATGTGTTCGCCGAGAAGAACATTCCCTCCGCACCGGCTACGCCGATTCTGACCGCTCTGTGCGAGAAGACCATCGCCGGCCTGCAGTGGCCCAACTACCGCAGCCAGCGCTGGGGTCACGAGCATGCGACCTTTGTTCGTCCGGTCCGCTGGATCTGCTGCCTTTTGGGCGAGGATGTTGTGCCCGTGTCGTTTGCCGACGTGACGAGTGGCAACACCACGCGCGGTCATCGCGTACTTGGCCCTGGCGACCATGTGGTTGCCAGCCCCGCTGTTTACGAGCAGGTGCTCGAGGACGCCGGTGTGCTTTCTGCCGAGCGTCGTCGTGAGGTCATCCTTGCCGGTATCGCCGAGGTCGAGGCTGCCCGTCCCGGCTGCCATGTCGACACGCCCAAGAAGGTCTTTGAGGAGGTTATCAACCTCTGCGAGTGGCCGACGGTGCTCGTCGGTACTTTCGATGAGGAGTTCCTCAAGGTCCCGCACGAGATCATCTGCGAGTCCATGCTCACCAACCAGCGCTACTTCCCGATCTATGACGGCGAGGGCAAGCTCACGCGTGAGTTCGTGGTCGTTTCCAACAGCAAGCCCGAGAATGCCGAGCGCGTGATCGACGGTAACGAGCGCGTCGTGCGCGCCCGTCTGGACGACGCAAAGTTCTTCTACGAGGAGGACCTGAAGATCTCCCTCGACGAGTTCCGTG
>CALLST010000417.1:0-2577 GCA_938011875.1 uncultured Collinsella sp.
ATGGCAGGTCGGTTAGTTGGCGGGCTGGAAGAAGGCTACTGCTACGGGGCCGGGGCCAACGTGGGTACCGATGGTGGCGCCGATGGTGTGAACGGGCAACACGCCCTCGGTGTGGCCAGCCCAAAGTGCCGCACTGTCCTCGATATACTTCTTGAGCACCGCATCCGAAAGGCCCGTATAGCCGAGCGCCAGCGGCATGGAAAAGTCGATGCCGCCCGCTTTTTCGACCTTCTGATTGAGCAGATTGCGGCCGTTCTTGGAACCGCGCGCCTTACCCAGCTGCACGATCAGACCGTCCTCGACAGCCACCACGGGCTTTACGTTGAGCAGCGTGCCCACGGCGCCCGCAGCAGCAGACAGGCGACCGCCGCGCACCAAGTACTCCAGCGTCTCGAGCAGGCCGATGACGACCACGCGGTCACGGACGGCCTCGACAGCCGCCGCGATCTGGGCCGCGCCCTGGCCCTCGTCCACCAAACGCAGCGCGTACTCAACCAGCACGCGCTCGCCCAGGGTAACGTTATTGCTATCCACCACATACACATCGCCGCCCGGCGCCTCGGCAAGTGCGGTGCGGGCACTTTGGTTGGTGCCCGAAAGCTTAGCGCCCACGGTAATAATCACAGCCTCATCGCCGGCTTCGCGAATCTCGGCGATAGCCTGCGAGAACGCGTACGGGTTGACCTGGCCGGTCTTGGGCAGCTCATCGCGCTCCACGAGCATCTCGTAAAAGCGCTGGTGATCGATGTCGACGCCATCCATGTACACATCGGTGCCAAAGGTGACGGACAGCGGCAGAACACGCAGAGCGGGGTGCTCAGCCGGCGACATATCGCTCGCGGAATCGGTAATAATACGAATGGACATAGCGAATCCTTTCTTGCGCAGGTCCCGCGCAGGGAATTTTGACAGCAAGGCCCCGGCACGGTATACGCGCTCAAACAGGACTATGCAGTTGTTAATTGGAAGCATAAGCCTTGGCGGCCCTACAGCTCGCGCAGGGTGTTGAGAATCGTGCGTAGCGACGCATACATCTGCTCGCGCTGCTCCACACCCATAGCCTTACCGGTGGTATCGAGCACCTCGCGAATGATGCGGTCCGCCTCGCTCATGCTCTCGCCGCCCAGAGCGGTCAGGCGCACCGGAGCACGATACTTAACGGCGGCATCGCCCGAATCGTCGACCTCGACGTAGCCGCCCTCCTCCAGATGCGCGAGCGTGCGCGAGACGGCGGCACGGGTCACGCCTGCCATGCGAGCCAGGTCAGCGCCAGTCAGGCCGTCCTTGCTGCGCTCAAGATAGTACAGGCACATCACGTCGGAGCCCTTGAGGCCCAGCCTTGCGCCCTCGGATGTCTTAATGCGCTGGATCTCCTTGTAGAGCCCGCTGATCAGTCCGACAAAGTCCTCGAAACGTGTCTCGTCGTTCTGCTGCATGGGAGACGACCGCCTTTCGCTTGCATAATGCTTACGGGTAAACATCTTAGTCGCATAAGGCGACACCCGTACCCAAATACCCCATTTGTTAACCCATCAACATAAAAACCACCACAAAGGGGACAGGCACCTTTGTGGTGGTTTTGACCGGTGAACATGATCCGCAGACGCCGCTACAGCTCCATACAGGGATTGTCGCGGGTCACAAGCGTCTTAACGACAACCGTCGCTCCCAAATAGCGCTCAAGCAGCTCGGCTAAGCGATCGACGGCGGCCTGACAGTCCCCCATCCGCTCGGGCTCCACGCACTCAATCGCCAGAAATGCGTCGGCCGAATCGTCGGACAGCGCCGTGCGAACGCCATCGCGCCAGTTCCAGCAACGGCACACGGCGCCCGCATCATCGATATAGGCAAGCTCACCGGGCAGCGTCGGATCATCTACCTCCTCGCCAAGCGGCAAGAACGCATCGCCACCGTCGGTCACCTTCAAGCGAAGGTCTCCCTCGATCGCATGCAGATCCTCGCCTCCCACGGGCAGCGCGTAGGTCAGCGACACCGTGTTGTAGATGTCCACCGCGGGCGTAATGTGGCCCACCGGCTTGCCTTTGAGCACGCGCTTGAGCAGGTTCTCAACTGAGCAACGCGCGCCCTTCTTGGTCTTGAACAGGCGATACGCCTCGCGCCATGCCTTAACCGGCGCATTCTCGCTGATGGTATCGCTTGTCAGGTGGCGCTCCGCATCGATGTTGGCGCGGTCAAGTAGCGCGGCGATCGCATCCACGTCCTCCTGGAGAATCTGCGCCGCGGGCTTCATGCCCTTTACGACCACGACGCCGATCGCCGCCTGTGGAAACAGCTCCCAAAATGAATCCTCGGCAATAAAGCTCTTCATATGCTCTCCCTTCATAGCGTGCGCCCGAGCGGGGGCGTCTAAGCAAAAAGCGCCCTCACAGCGGCCACCTTCAAAGTCCTACGGTGCCGCCACAAGAGCGCTTACGCTGCCCCCATCCGGAGAAGGGGGCGATATGTCAGGCGTATTGTAACCTGAGTCATCCGCCCAAGCAAAACCACCACAAAGGTGCCTGTGAACTGCGCCCCGAAACTTGGACTGAACAAATAGCGACTACGCCGCAAGGGCCC
>CALLST010000418.1:0-4498 GCA_938011875.1 uncultured Collinsella sp.
GTGCGGAACTCGCGACGAACTAAACGGCCAGACCCGCTCGCATGCTCGTCATCATCCCGAAAGCTAAATAAAAAGAAGGTGCGCCGGCTTTCGCCGGCGCTTAATAAGGGGTTTAGTTGGTAGCCATCTTTTTTGCTGCAGACTCGACGTAGCTTGCCATCTCATCGACGTCGCAGACGTCTTCGAAGCGGACGGGTTTGGACTCGAGTTCGGCGAGCTGTGCCGGGGCGACCGTGTTGGTTGCCTGCTCGAGCACGTGCATGGCCTCAAAGTCGTCCTCGGGAACGTCGAGGCCCAGAGCGTCGCAGCAGGCGCGCGGGAACTTGTAGGGGCTGGCGGTCGAAAGCAGCACGCGGGCCTTCGCGCCCTCGGCGGGGGCGACCTTTTCAAAGACGTGATAGCCGCAAGCGGTGTGCGGGTCGATCACGTAGCCGTTCGCATCCCAGCAGCTCTTGATGGCAGTGCGGACCTCGTCCTCGCTGGCCCAACCGCAGCCAAAGACGCTCTGAATCTTTGCCAGCAGGTCGGCGGGAACCTCGTAGCGACCAGTCTGTGCCAGCTGCTCCATAAGGCCGGCAACGAGCTCGCAGTCGCCGTTGGACAGGAAGTACAGCATGCGCTCCAGGTTGGAGCTAATAAGGATGTCCATCGACGGCGAGATGGTCGTGAAGAACGGGCGGTTACGGTCGTAAACGCCGGTGGTCAGGAAGTCGGCAAGCACGTTGTTCTTGTCGCTCGCCACGACGAGCTTGGCGACGGGCAGACCCATGCGCTTGGCGTAGTAGCCGGCCAAGATATCGCCAAAGTTGCCGGTCGGTACGCAGAACTCCACGGCGTCGCCGGCCTCGATGGCGCCGGTGCGCAGCAGCTGCGCATAGGCGGCAAAGTAGTAGACGACCTGCGGTACCAGGCGGCCGACGTTGATGGAGTTGGCGCTCGAAAGCACCGTGCCGGCGGCCTCCAAGCGCTCGGCAAGCTCCTTATCGGCAAAGATGCGCTTGACGGCACTCTGGGCGTCGTCGAAGTTGCCGCGGATGCCGCAGACGGCGACGTTATCGCCCTCCTGCGTGGACATCTGCAGGTTCTGGACGCGGCTGACCTTGCCCTCGGGATAAAAGACGGTGATGCCCGTGCCCGGAGCGTCGGCAAAACCGGCGAGCGCGGCCTTGCCCGTGTCGCCCGACGTGGCGGTGACGATCATGATGCGCTCGGCGCCGCCGTCCTTGGCGGAAGTGCGGGCCATCAGACGGGGGAGCATCTGCAGGGCGACGTCCTTGAAGGCGCTTGTGGGGCCGCCAAAGAGCTCCATCACATAGGTCTGAGGGGCGTCGGCGCCCGGCGCAGCGTCGAGTTTGACGAGCGGCGTAACCTCTTCACTCGCGAACGTGCCGCGGTATGCCTCGTCGACACACGCCGAAATTTCTTCGGCCGTGTAATCATTCAGTAACATTCCCAACACATTTTGAGCGATTTCAAAGTACGATTTATCAGCAAGCGAGCTGATATCGACCTGCTGGGTGCCAAGCTCGTCCGAGACAAACAAACCCCCGTCGGGAGCGATGCCGGTACGGATTGCCACCTTACTTGAGCACGATAAAGTGCGTCCTCGTGTACTATGATAAGTTCCCATATAACACTGCTCCTCGGATGCCTTGGTCCCAATCGGTGAACCCATGGTATCAGAGCGTGCAAAATAGGTTCGCAGAGGCTTTTTAGAAAGGTAACCTCAAGCCCATGATTAAGATTGCCAAGTTTGGCGGCTCGTCGGTCGCCGACGCTGAACACTTCAAGAAGATCAAGGCCATCGTCGACGCCGACCCTGCCCGCCGTTTTGTGGTGGTTTCCGCCTGCGGCCGCCGCTTTAAGGGCGACACCAAGGTGACCGACCTGCTCTACCTGGTTAACGCGCACGTTAAGTATCACGTGTCGTGCGAGGAACTACTCGAGGACATCGGCCAGCGCTATTTTGATATCGCTGACGAGCTGGAGCTCACCTATCCCATCCGCGAGGAGTTCGCGGCCTTTGCCGAGCGCGCCCGCTCGGGCGGCTACTCTACCGAGGAGCTCGTGAGCCGCGGCGAGTATTTCACCGCTCGCCTGATGGCCGAGTACCTGGGCCTGCCGTTCCTGGACGCCGCGACGGTTGTGGCGTTCCATCACGACGGTACGCTCAGCATGAATCGCACCTCCGAGCTGGTGCAGGAGTACGGTCAGCAGGGCGGCTTTGTTATGCCCGGTTTCTACGGCGCGACGCGTGAGGGCCAGATCAAGCTGCTCGACCGTGGCGGCGGCGATATCTCGGGCTCGATCCTGGCCAAGTGCCTGGGCGCCGATCTGTACGAGAACTGGACCGACGTTTCGGGTTTCTATTCTGCCGATCCGCGTATTGTTCCCGAGGCTCAGCCCATTGCGCGCGTTACCTACGAGGAGCTGCGCGAGCTTTCGTACATGGGTGCGAGCGTCCTGCACGAGGAGGCCGTGTTCCCCGTGCGCGAGGCAGGCATTCCGCTGGTCATCAAGAACACCAATGCGCCGCAGGACCCCGGCACCATCATTAGCGAGACGGCTGATGAGGGCGAGGCAGAGCCCATCATTACCGGCGTGACCGGCAAGCGCGGTTTTGTCGCCATCAACGTGGCCCGCGACCGCACCAAGCCCCGCGTTGGCTTTATGCGCCGTGCGCTTTCGGTGTTCGAGCGTTATGACGTTTCCGTCGAGCACATGCCCACCGGTGTCGACCGCTTTGGCGCCGTGGTGCAGGAGCAGGACGTTCACGATTCGCTGTACTCGCTCGTGGGCGACATTCAGCAGGAGGTCGAGCCGCTCGAGATCGAGGTTGTCGAGGGCTTGGCGCTTATCGCGACCGTTGGCCGCAACCTGCGCGGTCGTGCCGGCATCTCTGGCCACCTGTTTGGCATGCTTGGCCAGGCGGGCGTGAGCGTGCGTATGATTTCACAGAGCTGTGACGAGATCAACATCATCATTGGCGTGGAGGAGAAGGACTTCGATCTGGCGATTCGGACCATTTACCGTGCCTTCTCCGATGAGAACGGCATTGTGAAGGTCTCCGACCTGGAGGCTTCCGCGCCGGTCGATCCTGCTCTGGCTGCGCTCCACAAGTAGCTGCTATCTCGCTAGATTTTTGGGACTCGCCTCAAAAATCTACGGCGGGGCGTTTCGTTTCGGTTTCGTTTCGACGGGGCGGGTTTCGTGCCCGCCCCGTTCTTGTATACACTGGCAACAATAATCGGCCTGCTTGGCGTGCGGGCGATAGCCACAACCTTTAAAGGGGGAAGCATGAAACAGTACACGGTTGCTATTTTGGGCGCGACGGGAGCCGTGGGCACCCAGATGCTCGAGTGCCTCAACGAGCAGGAGTTTCCGGTCGGTAAGCTCAAACTGCTGGCAAGTGCACGCTCCGCGGGCAAGACCGTTGAGTTCCGCGGCGAGCAGATTGTGATCGAAGAGGCTTGCCCCGAGGCCTTTGAGGGCTGCGACATCGTACTCGGCGCTGCCGGCGACGATATCGCCAAGGAGCTGCTGCCCGAGGCCGTCAAGCGCGGCGCCGTCGTGGTCGACAACAGCCATGCCTTCCGCATGGATCCCGAGGTGCCGCTGGTCGTGCCCGAGATCAATGCCGACGATATCAAGTGGCATCACGGCCTTATCGCCAACCCCAACTGCGCGACCATCATCGGCCTGGTTCCCACGTGGCCGCTGCATCAGCTCGCCGGTGTGAAGCGCATGATCGTCTCGACGTATCAGGCGGCTTCGGGTGCCGGCGCTCCCGGTATGGCCGAGCTCGAGGCTCAGCTGGCCGCCCTGGGCCGCGGCGAGGAGATTCCCGAGCCGCGCGCGTTTGCCGCCCAGCTGGCGAGCAACCTGATTCCGCAGATCGGCGGCGTCAAGGAGGAAGGCTTTACCTCCGAGGAGATGAAGCTGCAAAACGAGGGCCGCAAGATCATGCACCTGCCCGAGCTGCGCGTGAACTGCACCTGCGTGCGCGTGCCCGTGCTGCGTTCGCACTCCGAGAGCATTACGCTCGAGTTTGAGCGCGATATTACGGTGGAAGAGGCCCGTGCTGCGCTGGCTGCTGCTCCCGGCGTCAAGCTGGTTGACGATATGGTTGCCGAGGATGCACACGACCGCTTCCCCATGCCGATGGATACGTCCGACCAGGATTTGATTTGGGTCGGTCGCGTGCGCCGCGACATCTCGAACCCCGAGGCCGCGCGTGGCATCACCTTCTGGTGCTGCGGCGACCAAATCCGTAAGGGCGCGGCAACCAACGCCGTCCAGATCGCTAAGCTGCTCTGCGAGTAGTGTGACCTGTCCGGCGGTGGCCGGGCTTGGTTTTCAGAACGTCCTCGACCATGTGTGGCGCCGTGTGCGGGGGCGGCGGGGGCGCGGGCCAGGCGGCCCCCGGGGGGGGGGGGGGGTGTGTAAAACCAGCCCCGCCCCCGCCGGGGGGGGCGCGGGGGGGGGGGGGCGGGGGTGG
>CALLST010000419.1:0-14827 GCA_938011875.1 uncultured Collinsella sp.
CGCTCCTCAGTGGGAGCCGGGAACGGCAGCCGCACGACGGTACCGTCAGAGTTGGGAGTAATGCCCAGATCGGAAGCGCTGATAGCCTTCACGATGGCGTTGACGAGCGCCTTGTCCCAGGGCTCGATGAGCAGCATGTGAGCCTCGGGGGTCTTAACGGCGGCAACCTGGGTAACCGGCGTGGGGACACCGTAGTAATCGACCGAGATATCGGAAAGAATGTTGGCGTTAGCGCGGCCGGTACGTACCTTGGAGAAGTTGTGCTTGTGGGACTCGAGCGTCTTGTCCATGTGGGCGGTGATGTTCTCTGCCATGCTTAATCCTCCTGATAGACGAGCGTGCCGACGGGCTCACCCGAAAGCGCGCGCTTGACGGTGTCCTCGCCATCGATGTTGAGGACCAAAATCGGCATACGGTTGTCCTGGCACAGTGCCGTAGCCGTGGAATCCATAACCTGCAGACCGCGGACGAGAACCTCGTGATAGGTAATCTTGTCAAAACGGACGGCATCGGCGCACTTGACGGGATCCTTGTCGTAGATGCCGTCAACCTTGGTGGCTTTAATCAGAATCTCGGCGCCGATCTCGCACGCACGAAGAGCCGCGGCGGTGTCGGTCGTAAAGTACGGATTGCCCGAACCGGCGGCAAAAATAACGACGTTGCCCTTGGAAAGGTGGTTGATGGCGCGACGGCGAATATAGGGCTCGCAGATCTCGTTCATCTGGATAGCGCTCATCACGCGGCAGGGAACATCGTTGTGTTCGAAGGCATCCTGAAGGGCGAGCGCATTCATAACGGTTGCCAGCATGCCCATGTAGTCGGCCTGAGCACGCTCCATGCCACCGGCAGCGCCTGCCATGCCGCGGAAAATATTACCGCCGCCGACAACGACGCCGACCTCATGGCCAACGGCGAGCAGCTCCTTGACCTGCTTAGCAAGATGGTCGGTAACCTTGGGGTCGATGCCATATTGGCCGTCGCCCATCAGCGCTTCGCCGGAAAGCTTAAGAAGCACGCGTTTATATCGGATGTCGGACAAAGCGATCCTCCTTTAATTAGACTCTCAATATGATATCAAAGGCTCTGATAAGAGCCATGAAAAAGCAGGCTGTGAGTAAAACCCACAGCCTGCTCATTACCAGCTACAAGAGCTTATTTACTCGCCACGGACCAGACGGTCAAAGGCAACGACGGTAATGGTGTCGCCGAGCTCCTTGGAGACCTGCTCAGCGTACTTCTTGATGGTGAGGGAGCTGTCCTTGATGAACTCCTGCTCGGTGAGCACGGACTGCTTGTAGAACTTCTCCAGACGGCCGACAGCCATCTTCTCCTGGATAGCCTCGGGCTTACCAGACTCGGCAGCCTGAGCCATGTAGATCTGCTTCTCGTGCTCGACGGTCTCGGCCGGAACCTGATCGCGGGTAGCGCAGATCGGGGCGACGGCGGCAACCTGAAGGGCAACGTCGTGAGCGAAGGTCTTGAAGGATTCAGCCTGAGCGGTCTCAGCCTTCTCGAAGGCGAACTCGACGAGGACGCCGATCTTACCACCCATGTGGATGTAAGAAGCGAGCGCGCCGTTCTCAGCCTTGCGGGCAGCGAAGCGGGAGATCTTCATGTTCTCGCCCATGATGTGAATCATCTCGGTGAGCTCGGAGGAAACGGTCTCCTCGCCCATCGGCTTCTCGAGCAGAGCGTCGACGTCAGCAGGCTCGGTGGTAGCGACAACCTCAGCGACCTTGGAAGCAAAGCCGGTGAACTTGGCGTTAGAGCCAACGAAGTCGGTCTCGCAGGAGAGCTCGAGCAGAGCGCCGGTCTTGCCATCCTCGGAGACGAACGCGGCGACAGCGCCCTCGTTGGTCTCACGGCCAGCCTTCTTGGCAGCCTTGGCAAGGCCGTTCTTACGCAGAACGTCGACAGCGGCGTCCATGTCGCCGTCAGCCTCGACGAGAGCCTTCTTGCACTCCATCATCGGGGAGTCGGTCATCTCGCGGAGCTGCTTGACCATAGCGGCGGTAATCTGGGCCATTGTGGTTCCTTTCAAAGAGATGAAAAAGAATTAACTAAGACTGATTTACTCGGCCTTGGGCTCAGCGGCCATCTCGGCCTCGGAGACCTGCTCCTTGCCGGAGCCAGCGAGGCAGGCGTCAGCCATGAGCTCGCACATAAGGGTGACAGCGGAGATAGCGTCATCGTTGCAGGGGATGCCGTACTCGACCTCGTCGGGATCGGAGTTGGTGTCGATCAGAGCGACGACGGGGATGTTCAGGCGCTGGGCCTCCTTGATGGCGTTCTCCTCGCGCTTGGTGTCGATGACGAAGAGAGCCTGGGGCAGACCCTTCATGTCGCGGGCGCCACCGAGGTTGGTCTGGAGCTTAGTGAGCTCCTTGCCGAGAACAGCCTGCTCCTTCTTGGGCAGAACAGCCATGCGGCCGTCCTCGACCATGGCCTCGAGCTCCTCCATGCGGTTGATGCGGGAGCGGATGGTGACGAAGTTGGTCAGCATACCGCCGAGCCAACGCTGGTTGATGTAAGGCATGTTGGCGCGCTCAGCAGCGTTCTTGACGGCCTCCTGAGCCTGCTTCTTGGTGCCGACGAACAGCACGTTGCCGCCCTTGGCGACGTTCTTGACGAAGGTGTAGGCCTGGTCGGCGTCGAGGATGGTCTGCTTGAGGTCGAGGATGTAGATGCCGTTGCGCTCACCGAAGATGAACGGCTTCATCTTGGGGTTCCAGCGACGGGTCTGGTGACCGAAGTGGCAGCCGGCCTCGAGCAGGGTGCGGATATTAATCTTGGTAGCCATGTTAAACCTCCTGTGGTTTGCCTCCGCGCGGGGTCATCCTCCAAAACCAACCCGGACATGTGCTACCAAAGCCCGGGCACCACGGTATGAAGTAGCCGCGCGTGCGTGATAAAAACATGTTGCCGTGAAGCAACCCGATGAATGATAGCAGGAATGCATCTTCCTGCCAACCCGCAATCAAAACCACACACCTGAGTGCGGCGCGGGACGTCCCAGCCACTATTCGCCGCGGGGATGGGCTTGAGCCACGGCACGTTTGAGCCGATCGGGCGTGAGATGCGTGTAGATCTGCGTCGTGGACAGGCTCGCATGACCCAGCAGCTCTTGAACCGAGCGCAGGTCCGCACCGCCCTCGAGCAAGTCGGTCGCAAAGGTATGGCGCATCGCATGCGGGGCAATGTCGGCCGGAATGCCGGCGAGCGTCGCCAGCATATGGAACCGCCGCCTGAGCATGGCGGCACTCATGCGATTGCCGCGCGCCGATATAAGCAGCGGATGCGGCCCGGTAGCGGGGTCACGGCGCTTTGCCTGAGCGAGCAACTCCGGCCTCCCCTCCTCAATATAGAGACGCGTCGCCTCGAGCGCACGACGATACAGAGGGACGATACGCTCCTTGCTCCCCTTGCCCCAAAGTCGCAGCGTTCGCTCGGACCAACCAATAGACTCCACGTTGAGCGCCGCGAGCTCCGAGATTCGCGCGCCGGAGGCATAGAGCAACTCAAGCATCGCCGCATCGCGCAGTCCCGCGGGCGTCGAGGTATCAGGCGTCTTGAGCAGCGCCTCAACCTGCTGGATCGTAAGGACGCCCGGCAGGTCACGCGGCAGCTTGGGCGATGCGATCGCCGAGACCGCATCGCCCTCGACAATCCCCTCGGCAGCCATCCAGCGATAGAGTGAGCGAATGGCAGACAGGTGTGCCGCAAGGGTCCGAGCCGCCGCCTGGCCACGCGACAGCTCGGCCAAATAGGAACGAACGGTCCGTTCGTCGGCGGCGCGAGCGTCGATGCCCTCGCGGTCGCACCACGCGGCGAAGCGCTCGAGCCGCGAGGCGTAAGCGGTTACTGTATTGGGGGCGAGCCCTTCGACACGTGCGATATAGGCGATAAACGAGTCGACGGCATCATACAGGTCAAAGGCTATGACCGGTCGCCTCCAAACAGATCGGGGCGAGTGGCCAGATAGGCATCAAGGGCCTCGAGCGCACGGTCCGCATAGGCCTGGTAGCGGTCGCGCTTGCTGCGGCGCTTACCATCCTCGAGTGGCGGCACCAGGCCAAAGTTGACATGCATGGGCTGATAGCCCACGGTGGCAGGATCGGTCGCATAGCCCACGAGCGCACCCAGGGCACCCACACGCGGCAACTCGACGCCCGCGGCACCGATAGCCTCGGCATAGGTGTTGAGCGCCGCGAGCAGACCTGTCGCCACGGCTTCCATGTATCCCTCGGTACCGGTGATCTGACCGGCCAGACGCACGCCGGTACCGGGCACGGCAAAGGTGCCATCGAGCACGTGCGGGGCGTCGACAAAGGTATTGCGGTGCATGACACCGTAGCGGAAGAACTCAGCGTTCTCCAGGCCCGGCACCATATGGAAGACGCGCTTCTGCTCGCCAAAGGTCAAGTTGGTCTGGAAGCCCACCAGGTTATAGGCGGTCTTCTCCTTGTTCTCGGCACGCAGCTGAATCGCCGCCCAGGGGCGACGTCCGGTACGCGGGTCGGTGAGGCCGACGGGCTTCATGGCGCCAAAGCGAATGGCGTCCTTGCCGGTGCGCGCAACTTCCTCGGCAGGCTGGCAAGCCTGGAACAGATCGCCGCCCTCAAAGTCTTTGAGCACCACGCGGTCGGCCGTGGTAAGCACCTCGATAAAGGCCTCGTACTCCTCCTTATTGAGCGGAGCGTTGAGATAGTCGCCGCCCCCCTGCTCCTCGTAGCGCGACTGCGAGAACAGCACGTCCATATCGAGCGTGGAGGCATCGACGATCGGCGCCGCCGCATCAAAGAATGCCAGGGCATCGCCACCGACGAGCTTCATAACCTCTTCGCTCAGCGCCGGTGAACACAGCGGGCCCGCGGCAATGACCACGTGACCCTCGGGAATCTGCGTGACCTCGCCGTGCACGACCTCGATATTGGGACGAGCGGCAACCTCGGCCTCGACAAGCTCGGAAAACTTGACGCGGTCGACCGCCAGGGCACCGCCGGCGGGAACAGCCGCGCGATGGGCGCAATCGAGCAGGACTGAACCCATGCGCTCAAGCTCGGCCTTCAGCAAACCAGCCGCGGAATCCGGACGGGTCGACTTAAACGAATTCGAGCAGACGAGCTCTGCCAGGTGATCGGTATGGTGAGCCGGGGAGCTCACCTGGGGGCGCATCTCGCACAGCTTTACGGCAAAACCGCGATCTGCCAGCTGGATCGCGCACTCCGAACCCGCCAGACCGCCACCGATAACTGTCACCTGATCGAACTGCATCTGCAAACACCTTTCTAATTGACACGTTTTCCATTGTGACCGAAGGGTGTCTGGGCGTGAAGG
The DNA here is from genome assembly GCA_938011875.1 of uncultured Collinsella sp. Taxonomy (GTDB): domain Bacteria; phylum Actinomycetota; class Coriobacteriia; order Coriobacteriales; family Coriobacteriaceae; genus Collinsella. Next base: position 5,338 of record CALLST010000419.1, read on the forward strand.
GCAAACTTGGAGGGCGCATACCTTCCATCCATCATGCGCTCGATAAGACCCTCGAGTTCAAGCGAACCCAAGAGTTTGAGTACGCCGACAGCATCGAGCGAGACGAGCGCCGCGATGTCGTCGACCTTGAGCGGAGAGGCGATGAGCGCATGCATCACGGTCTGCTGCGTTGGATCCAGGTCGGCAATACCGGGAGCATCGGGGCGCGAGTAGCGCAGGGTTCCGTAGATGCGTGAGATAGCCATCTCGATAGATTCCTCGTCGACGATGCAGCAGGCACCGTTCGCAATGAGGTAATTCGTGCCACGCGACTCGGGCGATAGGATCGACCCCGGCACGGCAAGAAGTTCGCGCCCCAAATCCATAGCAGCCTCGGCTGTAGAAAACGTCCCAGAAGGCATACCCGCCTCGGATACAAAGAGGGCTTGCGACAGGGCCGCGATCACGCGATTGCGGCGCGGAAAGGCGAACTTGCGCGGACCCATGCCCCACGGAGAGATCGACACGACCGCGCCACCCGTATCAAGCGTGCGCGTAATCAGCCCCGCGCTCGAACGCGGGTAGACCACGTCGGCGCCCGTCCCCAGCACCACAACGTGTTTGCCGCCGGCGTTGACCGCAGCCCAACCCGAGGCCTGGTCACAACCGACCGCGCCGCCCGAAACAACCGTCACCCCCGCATCAACCGCTACTTTTGCCGCAAGCTCTGCCACGGCAAGACCATACGGCGAGGCCTTGCGCGCGCCGATGATGGAGAGCGCGGGCGTCGAAAGCACCTCGGGGTTGCCGCGCACATAAAGCGTCTGGGGTACATCAGAAAGCTCCAAAACGGTCTCGGGATACAACGCATCACCTGGATGCAGCTCGAAGGTCCCCTCAGCCATCATTGGTCCCTCCTTCCCTGGTACATCGCCGCCTCGAGCACGTGGTCCTGCGTCACCTGCTCGCTCTCGGCGACATCTGCGATCGTGCGCGCAATGCGAACAAGGCGCACGATGCCACGCCCTGTGAGATGCGTGCGCTTCGACAGGCCGAGCACACACTTCTCTGCCGCATCATCGAGCTCAAAGGTCGAAACGACGCCGTCAATGGACCGTGTCTCGTCATCCTCGGCCTCGGCATCTGCATCGTCCATACGGGATTCGCGCCAAGCGCGAAAAGCGCGACCGCGCACAACGTAGTCACGTAACTCGGCCGACGACATACCCTCTGCGCCCTCGATAATCACTTGAGGGTCGGGACGGGTCACATCGATCATCATGTCGATACGGTCGGCCAAAGGACCGCGCAGTTTAGACCGATAGCGCTCGACCATCGCCGCCGAGCAGCGACACGGTACCTCGCGATCGCCCAAAAAGCCGCAGGGGCAGGGATTGCTCGCAGCCAGCAGCTGAAAGCGCGACGGGAAGGTAAAAGCCCCATCGACGCGTACGATCCTCACGTAGCCGCGCTCGATGGGCTGACGCAGCGTCTGCAGCACGCCAGTGGGAAACTCGGCAAGCTCGTCCAAAAAGAGCACGCCGCCATGAGCAAGGCTGATCTCACCTGGGTGCACCGGGCGTCCTCCGCCAATGAGGCCCGCCGTTGAAATACTGTGATGGGGACTGCGGAAGGGCCGGTGCCCCGCCAACAAGCCATCAATGTTCTCACCCAAAACCGAATGGATGCACAGCGCCTCCTGTTGATCCTCAACGGAAAGCTCGGGCAGGATGCCGGTCATACGACGCGCGAGCATCGTCTTGCCCGATCCCGGGGACCCGATCATGAGCAAGCCGAGTTCTCCTGCCGCCGCAAGCGCCATGCCGCGTTTAGCGACTTCCTGCCCCAGCACGTCGGCATAGTCGAGCTCAGGCTCAAAGGTCGCCTCGACGCCCTCAGAATCCAGGTAGTGCCGCGCGGCATCGCCCATACCATGAGCAAGCTGAGACAAATGATCGATAAATCCGCAGTCAACGCCAGCAAGCGGCACATGCTGGTCGGACCTGCCGGCGATAAAAGACAGCCCCATGTCGCGAGCCAGCAGCTGAAACGCCACCTCGCCCTTGACGGGAAGCACCGTACCGTCCAGACCAAGCTCACCTGCGATAAGGCAGCGATCGAGGTTGTCACGGGGAATCTGCCCATCGGCCGCTAGAACCGCGATGGCGATGGGCAGGTCAAAGCCGCTACCGGTCTTGCGGATATCGCCGGGTGCCAGGTTAACGGTAATGCCCGAGCGCGGGATCTCGAACCCGGCGGAGCGCATCGCGCAGCGAATACGACCGCGTGACTCCATCACCTCCATACTCGGAATGCCGAGCATTTGGATGCCCGGAACGCCACCGGCAAGCGAGACCTCGACCGTGACGTGAATCGCCTCGACGCCGCGGATGCAGGCCGCGTGAACGGCAAACGTCTCGAACGCCATCACGACACCTGCCAATCGAACGCGTTGTACTGATGCTCGATCTCGGCGATATGCCCGCCACGAATGGTGACACCCACGGCATCGAAGCGAATCGCCTTGAGCGGATAATGCTCCATGAGATAGCAACTTGCGATGCGGCGGTAGCGGCGTTGCTTTTGGGCGTCCACGGCCTCCTCGGGAAAGACCCGCGTGCTGCAATCCAGTGCGACGCGTCTGGTCTTGACCTCGGCCATCACCACGACATCGTCAAGCTCATCGAGCAGCACCAGATCGGCTTCGCCCTCGGTGCAACGATAACCCTGCTCCAGCAAGGTGTAGCCGCGCTCGTTAAAGTAGTCGATGGTGATCAGCTCGCCCAGCATGCCCAGTTCGCGGGGACTGAGTCCCTTGATAAACTCGGGCGTCATCGCCCCGCAGTCGAGCTCGCCGTTTTCCCAACGCTCCTTGAGCTGCTGCGTCTTGCTCTTTTTGCTTGCGGCACTCATGGGGTCTCCTTTCCCGCACACTGCATTGCCCCGATGATGAGGGCACCTTTCATGCGGGTAAGTACCGGAAGCAAACCAAAAGCTGACCAAATGCCGACAAAAAACGGGCCGTACGCAGCAATGCCGCTGCATACGGCCCGCTACCAGCAGGTTTATAAAACCACAGAGGTCCCTGTCTCCACAATTGGCCTAGAAAAGGCGCTCAGTCTGCAGAAAGTTTCCGCAAAAGCTCACGCGGTGCAGCGGACAAAGTCCATGTTTGCGAATGGCCTCGATATGCTCGGGGCTTGCATAGCCCTTCGACTCGGCCAGATGGTACTCGGGGTACTCGGCGTCGTACTCGACCATCATCTCGTCACGCGTGACCTTGGCCATGATGGACGCCGCGGCGATGCAGGCGATCTTGGCATCGCCCTTCACCACATCGCGCTCGTTAGGAACGGCGCCCAAGGGGTTGCCATCCATAAGCACGCAATCGGGCTCGAGCCCCGTATCGGCCACGGCGCCCGCGACGGCAGCGCGGATGGCCCGGGCCATACCCATATCATCGATATCCGCAGGCGCGATATGGCAAAAGCCGATAGCAGTCGCGACCTCGGCAATCTTCACCGAGAGCAGCTCGCGGCGCGCCGGCGTGAGCTTTTTGGAATCGTTGATGCCCCAGACGCGCGGCTCCATGGGAAGGCACACGGCACACACGGTTAAGGGACCCGCTACCGAGCCGCGGCCCACCTCGTCGACACCAACGACCACCCCATCGCCGCCAAGCTCATGCATAAGCTCGTACATGTCATTGACGCGCTCGCGCTCGGCAAGTTCCTTGGCATGGCGCTTAAGAGCACGCTCGCAAGCCTTGATCACCTGCTGGCGCGGGTCCTCGCGATAATGCTCCACGAGGGCGGGGATCTCCTCAAACGTAGCGCTCGCCAACTCACCGGCAACCTGCGATGCCGAAACCGAGCTCGTCATATTGGCCATACCAGGCCCTCCTTGCATGCAAATCAGATAAAAAGAAGGGCCACCCGAAGGTGACCCTTGTGTCCAAACGAGTGGACAGACGCTGCGATCTTCTTAGCGCTTCTCGGGGATGCGAGCAGCCTTGCCCACCTTGTCGCGGAGGTAGTACAGCTTGGCGCGACGGACGCGACCATGACGAACGACCTCGAGCTTGGCGATCTTGGGGCTGTGAAGCGGGAAGGTACGCTCAACACCAACACCGAAGGACATCTTGCGGACGGTGAAGGTCTCGCGGGCACCGGCGCCGGCCATGCGGATGACGTCGCCCTGGAAGACCTGGATGCGCTCGCGGTCGCCTTCCTTAATGCGGTAGTGAACCTTGACGTTGTCGGCGACGCGAACCTGAGGAATGTCCTCGCGGATCTGCTGACGCTCGATTGCGCGGATGTAATCCATGTGCAATTCCTTACTCTTCTAGAGGTGCCGTACCACCTTGGCCGGCACGTAGTTGAACAAACGTATTCGAGTATACACGCGCGGGTTTGCACTGCAAGAACAATTTTTTACGCAGACAAAAAGACAAAACCAGCACATGAATAACCGCCCGTCTCACGAATGAGACGGGCGGCATGAAGGGGGCTACGTTAGGCGTCTAAACCCAAAACGTTAGGCGGAACGCTTGGCCTCGAGCTTGGCCTGAGCGGCAGCCAGGCGTGCGAGGGGCACGCGGTAGGGCGAGCAGGACACGTAGTCCACGTCGGCCACGTTGAACAGGCCCTTAATGGATTTGGGGTCGCCGCCGTGCTCGCCGCACACGCCAAAGTGCATGTCGGGGTTGGCGGCACGACCTTTCTCGACGGCCATGCGCACGAGCTCCAGCACCGCCGAGTCGATGGTCTCGAAGGGGTTGTCCTTCAAGATCTTCTTGTGCATGTACAGCGGGATGAACTTGGTCTCGGCGTCGTCACGCGAGAAACCGAAGGTCGTCTGCGTGAGGTCGTTGGTGCCAAAGCAGAAGAAGTCTGCGTGATGGGCGATCTCGTCAGCGACCATGCAGGCGCGCGGCAGCTCGAGCATCGTGCCCACGGGAATATTGAGCTCGACGCCCTCTTCGTTGGAAACCTCGGCGATTACGCGCTCGATAACCTCGCGGGTCTGGACATGCTCGGCCGTGATGGAAACGAGCGGAACCATGATTTCGGGGCGCGGGTCGACGCCTTCCTTGATAAGGCGGGCAGCAGCCGTGGCCACAGCGCGGACCTGCATGAGCGGCAGATCGCCAAAGACGACGGACAGGCGCACGCCGCGCAGCCCGAGCATGGGGTTCGACTCGACCATGCCGTCGATACGGCGCAGGCGGGCGCGCAGGACGGCAAGCTCTTCCTCGCTGGCGCCAGCGGCTTCCTTCTTGGTGATGGCGACCTCGAGCTCGCGAGGATTATCCAGGAACTCATGAAGCGGCGGATCGAGCAGGCGGACGACCACATCGCGACCGGACATGGTCTTGAACATCGCCAGGAAGTCCTCGGTCTGAACCTTGAGCAGATCGGCGAGGGCCCGCTGCTTCACGGCCTCATCGTCGGACAGTATAAAGCTCTGGATGATGTTCTTACGGTCGCCCAGGAACATGTGCTCGGTGCGGCACAGGCCAATAGCCTCGGCGCCAAACTCGAGTGCGAGCTCGGCATCCTCAGGGTTGTCGGCGTTGACGCGCACATGGTTGGCGTGGCCACAGGTCTCGTCCAGGCGAATCTCGTCGGCCCAGGACAGGATGGTGTCCAGATCGCCAGTGAGCTCGGCGGAGACCAGGTCGACGGGACCGTCGACGACGATGCCCTGGGTACCGTCGATGGAGATGACATCACCCTCGCGCAGCACGCGGTCGCTGCCCTCGATGTGCACGACCTTCTCGGCAGCGTCGATATGGAAACGCTCGACACCGCAGACACAGGGAGTACCCATGCCACGGGCGATAACGGCGGCGTGGCTCGTCTTGCCACCATGGCTCGTCAAGATACCCTCGGCGGCGACCATGCCCTTCAGGTCGTCGGGGTTGGTCTCCCAGCGGACCAGAATGACCTTATGACCCTCGGCAGAACGCGCAACGGCGTCATCGCTCGAGAACACGACCTCGCCCACGGCGGCACCGGGGCTGGCGTTCAGACCGCTGGCGAGAGCCTCGTACTTCTTGGAGGCGTCGAACTGCGGGTGCAGGAGCTGGTCGAGCTGCGCGGGATCGATGCGGCTCACAGCCTCCTCGCGGGTGATCAGGCCCTCCTCGACCATCTCGATAGCAATGCGCAGGGCGGCAGTGGCGGTGCGCTTGCCCACGCGGGTCTGGAGCATCCAGAGCTTGCCCTGCTCGATGGTGAACTCGATATCGCACATATCGCGGTAATGATCCTCGAGCGTCAGGAACACGCGCTCGAGCTCCTCACCTGCGGACTCGAGGCCCGGGGTGGTCTTGAGGTCGGCGATGGGCTCGGTGTTGCGGATACCGGCGACGACGTCCTCGCCCTGGGCGTTGACCAAAAAGTCACCGTAGAACTCCTTGGTGCCGTCGGCCGGATTACGCGTAAAGGCGACGCCCGTCGCAGAGGTCTCGCCCTTGTTGCCAAAGGCCATGGCCAGCACGTTGACGGCGGTGCCGAGGTCGTCGGAAATACCATGCTGCTAGCGGTAGATGCAGGCCCGCTCGTTCATCCAGCTGCCAAAGACGGCCTGGATGGCAAGGCGCAGCTGGAGCTCCGGATCGTGCGGGAAAACGGGCTTACCGTCGGCGACCTCGAGCTCGGGATACAGGGAGGCATCGACGTTCTCGGAGAAGATGCCCTTAAAGGTCTCGACGAGTTCCTGCAGGTCCTCGGCCGAAAGCTCGGAATCGACGCGAACGCCGGCGACCAGGCGGGCCTGGGTCAGGGCGTTCTCGAACAGATCGGCGTCAACGCCCATGACGACATTGGAAAACATCTGGATAAAGCGGCGGTAGCTATCCCAGGCAAAACGCGGGTTCTGTGTCTGGGCGATAAGGCCCTGGACGGAATCGTCGTTGAGGCCCAGGTTGAGAACCGTGTCCATCATGCCGGGCATGGAGAACGGAGCGCCCGAGCGAACCGACACGAGCAGCGGATCGGAGGCGTCGCCGAGCTTCTTGCCGCAGCGGGCCTCGAGGTCCGCCTCGGCGGCAACGATCTCATCGAGTGCGCCCTCGGGCCACACGTTGCCGGCACCGGAGTACTCGACGCAAGTCTGGCAGGTAATGGTAAAGCCACCGGGAACCGGCAGGCCGATGCGGCTCATCTCGGCAAGGTTCGCGCCTTTGCCGCCAAGCACAAAGTTCATGGACTTGTCGCCCTCGGTGACACAAATGCCCTGGGCATCGGTTCCAAAACGGTAAACCCTCTTGCAATCGCTCACGATACTTCCCCTTCCATGCGCTCTCGCGCACGACCGTGGTAACGAATCGACCCGCCGGATGCGGGCCGTGAGGGAACTATACGGCGCGTTTTGGGCAGGCTTGAGCAGAGGGTGCGCGGTTTGGTAAACGTGCTAAAACTGGCGGTAAACGGTAGATAAAGGTGGTTACCTTATGAAGATACCACTGCAAGAGAAATGCAGGTCAGATGCAAGTTTCTTGCTAAATCGCTTTATCATTATCGTGCATTATTTTGAGGTAGTCTATTTAGGACGGGGCTTTTTACTACTCCAATGAGCTAACTTTGCTGCACTCGACTGGCGGCGCGGCGGGCGCGGCTAATGATCTCGGCAGCGCTTTCCTCGATGGCCTTGCCGTCGGTACGCACCACAAAGCAGCCTAGGCGCTTCATGAGGGCACGAGCTTCCTCGAGCTCGCTGCGCACGCTCTCGGGCTCGGCATAGGAGCCGGCAACGGCACGGGCGTAGTCATCGCCCAAGCGGCTATCGCGAATTTCGGAAATCACATCGACGGTCGAAATCAGGCCGAACAGGCGCATCGGGTCGACCTCGTAAATTGACTTGGGCGGCTCCATGCCATGGGCCAACGGAACATTGGCAACCTTGAAACCTTGATAGGCCAGATACATCGACAGCGGCGTCTTGGACGTGCGCGATACGCCCAGCAGCACGATATCGGCACTCGACAGATCGTCGCAACCACGCCCGTCATCGTGCTCAACAAAATACTCCATGGCCTCGATGCGATGGAAGTAACGGTCATCGGTCTTGTGAATCACGCCCGCAACGCCCTTGGGCGGCACGCCAATGAGCGACGACAGCACGGCGAGCGTCGGGCCGATCAGGTCGACTGAACGAATATGCAGCATGCCCAGGTAATCGAGCACGCGGGCGCGAAGCGCCGGATCGACAATGGTATGAAACACGGCAATATCGCGATGGTCGGCATCGACGCGCGGCCCCACAAATGACTTGACCTGCTCCACAGAAGTCACCTTAGGCAGGCGCAAAACACAAAAAGCCCCTTCATCAAATTGCCCGGACGCCGCAAGCACCACCTCACAAGCGGTATCACCGAGCGAGTCGGAGATAACGATAACGGTGGGACGAGCGGTGACCGGGCAATCCATGCGGGGCTCCTTTTGCGCTTACGCGCAGGCTGGCTTACTTTTTGCGGGCAAGCTCACCGATGTTGGCAATGCCGGAGAAAACGGCCTCGAAGCGGTTGAGCAGCTTAAGGCGATTATCGCGGAGCTGCTCGTCCTTGTCCATGACCATAACCTCATCGAAGAAGCGGTCGATGGGGGCACGCAGGGCGGCGAGGGCAGCAAATGCGGCCGGGTAATCCTCGGCAGCAAGGGCGGCGTCGACAGCGGTCTGAGCAGCCTCGGAGGCATCGGCAAGCGCGAGCTCGACCTCGCCCATCAGGGCGCGGTCGTACTCCGCGCCCAGCTCGGGCTTGGAGATATGCGCGGCACGGGCATAGGCCGTCGCCAGGTTGTCAAAGGTCTCGGCGTCGTTCTTGCGAGCCTCGTCGAGGGCGGCGCAGCGGGCGAAGAAGACGGACGGGGCGATGATGTGCACCGCGGAGACGGCAGCAACGGTATCGGCCGGGATCTTCTCGTCGCGGGCCATGCTCACCAGGCGGCCATGGAAGAAGTCGCGAACCTGCTGGGCGACTTCGGCGGCGTCAAACTCAATGCCCTGCTCACTATAGAGCTCGAGCGCAAAGTCGATAAGCGACGTGGGGTCGATCGGCAGGCGGTCGCGCAGGATGTTGATGATGCCGATAGCGGCACGACGCAGCGCGTAGGGGTCGGAGGAGCCGGTCGGGGGCTCGCCGATGGCAAAGATACCGGCAATGGTATCGAGCTTGTCGGCACAGGCCACGATGCAGCCAGCGGTGCCCTCGGGCAGCTCGTCACCGGCAAAGCGGGGACGATAGTGATCGCGAATGGCGTGGGCGACCTCGTCGTTCTCCCCCATCGCGGTCGCGTAATAACCGCCCATCACGCCCTGCTGGCTCGTGAACTCGACGACGGCGTTGGACACCAGGTCGGCCTTGCACAGGTGCGCGGCACGGCCGGCGTCAGCTGCCAGATGAGCACCCAGGTGTGCCTCACGGGCAATAGCGAGCACGAGCTGCTCGATGCGCTCGGACTTCGCGAGCACGCTACCGAGCTTCTCCTGGAAGGCAACCTTGGCC
>CALLST010000420.1:0-2191 GCA_938011875.1 uncultured Collinsella sp.
GCAGCCTCAATCTGAGGACGGAGAGCGAGGGCATCGCTCACAACCTTCTCGTAACGAGGCTCATCGAAATTGAACATATCTAATATCCCTTCGTTTAATAGAGTGAAATTCGTTTCAATTGACAACTTGTCATTTCACTACGTATTAATACTTAATGACCTAAAAAAATACCTTTCTAGGAAATGGAAGCTTGGCCGTCTTTCATCTCGGCGAGTTTATGCTCGAATCCAAAGCCGCCGGGTTTAAGGCAATTCTTAGCTGAATAGTCAGCAGCGAATTCCATTGCATCCCGAATGATCTCCGCATCGAGCGGTTGCTTTTTACTCCAGCCATGCGAGAGACAGCTCACAACAAACGCAGTGATATACGAATCTCCCGCGCCCATGGTGTCAAGCGCATCTACGGGTCTTATATTTCCCTGGTACCATCGGGAACCGTCAAAGAACACAGGCCCTGCAGATCCCCGTGTAGCAATCGTGTAGCGACAACCATGCTCTATGGCCCTCTTCAATAGAACTTGAATCTGTTGATCGCTCTCGCCGGAACAGGAAAACAGACCAAGGGTTGTAGCAGGGCAAACAAGATCGAAATATGCGTCGGTTCGATACTTATCTTTAACGGAAAAGTCATAAACCACCACAGCGGGAAGATCTTGAACTAGGTGCACATCATCCTGCAGCTTTGCATTGACGCTGGTAAAAACCGCATCGGATCCCTGAAGAAACTTGACATCAGAATCGTTGATATGGGTTTTGTGCGCCCAGCAAGCCCCCGTATCGTAACCAACTTCGACACGTTCACCGTTGTAAACATTTACATCGCAAGTCTTGGTTGTTGCTTTTTCAGGCATGCATGATTGCGAAAGGTCAACGTTCAGCGAAGAAAGGGCATCGGTGATTATTCGCCCTCCCAGGTCGTTGCCGATCTCCCCAATATACGCAGCCTGTGCGCCAAGCATGCTTGCATGGGCAGCGACGTTTACGGCATTGCCCCCAGGATACATAACGCCTTTGTTGAGATAGCGATCAATAACGTTGTCACCAATTGCTGCGATTTTCACCTCAACGCCTCCCATCACGTACGGTCTTTATTAGTACTCGACCTTGCGGTAATAACGGCGGATGTCGAGCGAATGGTCACGAATTTCCTCGAAATTCTTGCTCACACGCGAGAGAATGGCATTGAGCACCACCGGAGAAAGCATCCAGCGGAATTCATCACTGATACCCAGCAACTCATAATCATGTGTATCGAATACGGTGAAATCATCCGCATATTGCTTACAGAAGCGTGCAACGCGCTCATCAAGAGGCCTAGTCTGCGCCTCCGTCATTGCGAGCGCGACGCAAACGCCCGGCTCAACAAGTTCGATAGTGCCATGGAAGAACTCAGGCGATGTAACGGATTTGGTGCGCAGCCATTGGGACTCCTCGAGCACACACATGGCAAACGAATACGTGGGGCCCCACAGATTGCCAGAACCAATCCAAATCTGATACGGATCGTCCTTGTGCTTCAGAGCATATGCACGAGCCATCTCGTCAGCGTTCTTGCCGACGGAAACGAGAGCAGCGGGGAGATTCACAAGCTCATCAGCGAAGCGATCGTAGTCATCGAAAAAGCCCCTGTTCTTGAGAATCTTTCCAATCAGAAGGTACAGCACGAGCTCCATAGGACGGCCCTGCTTATAGATCACTCCATAATCGGAAAGTTCACCAAGCGGTGAACCGTCCACGCCAAGCGTAGAGACAATGGTGCAGCCTGCGTCTTTTGCCGCCTTTGCCGCCGCGACCGTCTCTTTGGTGTCGCCCGACTTGGACGCCATGAACGCCAAGGTCCCCTTACCGATGCGCCGATTGCCAACCGTGAGGAAATCTGCCGAAACTTGGGACTGGACGGGAATATCGGACATAACAGAAACCATATAGTCAAATGGCTGCATCATCGCAAGCGAGCCACCTGACGAGGTGAAGAAAATCGAATCGAAACCCTTTTCGCAAATTTCGTCAGCAATGCGTTCAATTTCGGCACGTTGATTGTAGATATAAGCACCGTTATCGAGAATTGCCTGTTCATCAAATGAAACCATGAGATATACCTTTCTAATTCAATTGGGCCAGACGGCGAAATCAACCATTTAGATTGCAAACACTCCGAAGAAGGAGCCGACGATACCAACCGCCATGAGAAT
>CALLST010000421.1:0-1778 GCA_938011875.1 uncultured Collinsella sp.
CCACCGAATCGTAGACGCCATAAAGCGGAACAAGGTACTCATCGCCGATACGCTCCCTTACAAAAGATCGCACTTCAAACTTGTCAACAAGCGTGGTCAAGACTGGATTGTGATAATGCAGCTTGCACCACTGGAGCTTCTCATTAAAGGTCCTGGGATGATCAAGATCGAGCTTATAGTGCAGCTTTGCTCTGAAGCACATGCGAATAAAATCCTCGTCGGGGATAAAGCGCAAGTTGTTCCTCAGAGAAAGCGCGAATCTTTTCTTAAGTTTCATCGTACGCCTCCAACGCCATCGATGTAATCGGAAAGGTCGGCGCAGAACCGCGCCGCGTTGCTCTTGTAGGGCAGGTAATCCTTGGAAAGCACCCGCGCATAAGCGGCGGGCAGGTCGGTAGGGTCCATACACGGCTCAATCAGCCCCATGTCCCCGAACTGTCGAACAATCTCAATCTGGTGATCATCCACATGTTCGCCGTATTTTGCTAGACGCGGAACAGCGATGACTTTCTTGTTGTCCTTAACGGCGCCGATGATGGCGCCGGTACCTCCATGGGTTACCACGACATCGCAAGCATCCATATGAACGCGGAAGGAATCACGATCGAGAAACGCCTCGTGTTCCAAATACTCAGGAATGTAAGTGCACACACCCGTCTGAGCAAAAGCTCCATCCTCAGCAACACCGCTAGCAACGAGAGCATCTACCGCCCTGACTAATCTGTCGAACTGAAACTTCTGGGAGCCTACGGTAACGAATATCATGCGACCACCTCCCTAGTACACGCCGCCGACAAAGCGGGCATTGGGGTACACGGATAGCATCGACTCCCACTGCACGTAAAAACGATCGGCGCGTTTGCTCAGCAGCTTTCCCGTCATGGTTGGTGAGTCAGTTTTCGCGAAAGACTCGACATACACAAGCTTGGCGCCCATTGCATGCCCGATCAGGCAAAACGGTATGGTAGCCAGTACCCCCGTACACACAATCACGTCGGGGTGTTCAGTGAACCAATAACGAAGAGACGTCACGGCATTGAACGCCATTCGAGGAAGAAAGCTTGCCTCGTGTCGATTCACCTGGCGCACATAGCGAGCCCGCACAGGTAGCTTGGCATCATAGGCAGTCTTCTCGGTGAGGATGAAACTGTCGTAGCGCTCCATCAAAGGCTTAAGCGCAAGTAACTGCTCCAGATGCCCACCAGATGACGCAGCAAAGCACACTTTTATGTCCTTGCGACATCCCGTCATGAACTAATCCCTCTTAAACAAATCGCGAGTGTATACCTTATCCGCCACGTCAACGAGCTCGTCGCTCCAGCGGTTGGCAACGATCACATCGCAGCCGGCCTTGAAGGCCTCCAGGTCGTGCGTGACCTCGGAGCCGAAGAACTCCGGCGCATCGAGCGTGGGCTCGTAGACCACCACGGGAACGCCCTTGGCCTTCACGCGCTTCATGACGCCCTGGATGGAACTCGCGCGGAAGTTGTCCGAATTGGATTTCATCGTCAGGCGGTAGACGCCCACGACCGGCTTCTCCTTGCCCTCGTACACGCGGTCCCACACCATCTGCAGCACCTCGTCTGCCACGAAGTCCTTGCGGGTGCGGTTGGCCTCCACGATGGCCTCGATCAGGTTCTGCGGCACGTCCCTGTAGTTGGCTAGCAGCTGCTTGGTGTCCTTGGGCAGGCAGTAGCCGCCGTAGCCGAAGCTTGGGTTGTTGTAGTGGCTGCCGATGCGCGGCTCCAGGCAGACGCCGTCGTTGACGTCGCGGGTGT
>CALLST010000422.1:0-3089 GCA_938011875.1 uncultured Collinsella sp.
ATTTGACGCTGTGCACGCGGCAGCGGATCGGATAGCGAAACAGCATCCGCTCTATACGCCTGTCTGCCGCCTGCCGGAACTGGTAAAGGAAAGTGATCCGATCATCCCGCACACCTTTGACGCGGGCGAGGGCGTGCTGATTCCGGCGGAGATCCTCGAGCACGCCAAGCGCGGCTGCCGCAACTTCGTGATCCTGCAGCCGTTCGGGTGTCTGCCCAACCATGTCGTGGGGCGCGGGCTCATCCATGCGCTCAAGGAGCAGTATCCCACGGCGCAGTTCCTGCCGCTCGACTACGATCCCGACGTGAGCTTCGCCAACGTGGAGAACCGTCTTCAGATGCTCATCATGAACGCCAAGGCGCAGGGGTGCGGTGAGGCGCATGGCGAGACCGCGTAAGGACGCCGATGCGCCCGATGCACGCACCCGTATCATCGAGGCGTTTTGGGAGCTCATCGAGAACAACAGCATCTTCGAGCTGTCGGTTGGCGAGGTGACCCGCGCCGCCCAGTGCAATCGCGGAACGTTTTACTACTATTTTCACGATTTCGATGAACTCGTCGCCATCGCCATAGCCCAGCTGCTGCAGGATAACGAGCTCATCACCGATGCCCTCTGGCATTTTTCGAGCGAGGGCGACCTTTCGGCGTTCGACCGGCGCGACGTCCGCTGCCTGCTGCGGCGCATCGTCATCACCATGAGGGCGGGTGCCGCCGAGCAGGTCGTGCAGGGCATCCATACGATCATCATCGACCGCGTGAGAGAGATCGTCCACCCCGACGGAGAAGAGCTCAAGGCAGATTCGAGCTTTGCGGTGGGCTTTCTGGTCTCGGGCATCATGGGCTTTGTGATGGCGGTCGGCTTTGCCCGGGAGGGCGGCGAGGAGATAGACCTCGAGCAGCCGGGGGACAGCGCGTGCGCGTACCTGAGGGCGGTCGCCATGCAGACGGTGGAAACGGTCGCGCAAGTCGAGGGCGTCGATACATCCGAGCTGCTCGAACGCGTCTCCAAGGAGGCCGATGCCTATCGCGCATCGCGTGCGACGAGTCCCGACGTGGTGAAAGACGCCTAGGGTTTCTCTTGCGGGGCGCCTGTCGCGCATCGCGCGGTGAGTCCCGCGATGCGGTCATAACCTGCATTCATGTGAGCCGGGTTTATATATATTCCTCCAGCTGTTAACATAGACAACCTGTGGGTAAAGAGACAAAAGCGCCGCCGACGGGCGGGCGTTTTGATTTCGATGAACTCATGTAAGGAAACGAGCATGTTAGATAGATTTACCGATCGAGCGCGCAAGGTCATGTCGATGGCCAAACAGGAGGCGCTCGATCTGCACTCAAATAAGGTGGGCACCGAGCACCTGCTGCTCGCGCTTGCCAAGGAGGACGAGGGCATTGCCGCCGAGGCGCTGCGCTCGCTCGATATCTCCTACGACGACATCATGGACACCCTCAAGGAGGTCCAGACCACGGTTCCCGAGCCCAGTGAGGAGACCGAGGCGGCCAAGCTCGCCTTTACGCCGCTCGTCATTAGTGTGATGGAGCGTTCATTCCGCGTGGCGCGTGAGAACAACCAGACCTACGTGTCGACCGAGCACTTGCTGATCGGAATCGTCGAAGAGGGCAACGGCATGGCCATGGACATCCTCATGCGCCTGGGTGTGTCGTCTGCTTCCATTAAAAAAGCCATCGAGAAGCTTACCGCCAAGGATCAGGACAAGAAGCGCCCGCTTGCCGGCGCCGGTGCCGGGCGTCCCGGTGCGGGCCTGCCGTTCTTTAGCGGCTCGGATGCCTCTCAGCAAAAGGGGAGCGGCACCGACACGCTCAAGCAGTTCGCCACCAACCTCACTCAAAAGGCGCGCGACGGCGAGCTCGATCCCGTGATTGGCCGCGAAAAGGAAGTCCAGCGCATGATGGAGATCCTTTCGCGCCGCACCAAGAACAACCCGCTTATCTTGGGTGACCCCGGTGTGGGCAAGACGGCCATCGTCGAGGGCCTGGCGCAGCAGATCGCTGCCGGCAACGTGCCCGAGAATCTCATGAACCAGAACATCTGGACGCTCGACCTGCCGGGCCTCGTGGCGGGCGCCAAGTATCGCGGTGAGTTTGAGGAGCGCATTAAAAAGGTACTTCAGGAAGTACGGGCAGCCGGCAATATCCTGCTCTTCATCGATGAACTGCATACAATCATCGGAGCGGGCGGAGCGGAAGGAGCAATCGATGCTTCCAATATATTAAAACCTGCACTTGCGCGTGGGGAACTGCAGCTGATCGGTGCAACGACAATCGATGAATACCGCAAATATATTGAAAAAGATGCTGCGCTAGAGCGCAGATTCCAGCCGGTTACGGTAGAAGAGCCGTCGGAAGAGGAGGCAGTGCAGATTTTAGAGGGACTGCGGGAACAGTATGAAAAACATCATCAGGTAAAGATTACGGATGATGCGGTATCGGCAGCAGTACGCCTGTCTGCGCGCTATATCAATGACCGTTTCCTGCCGGATAAAGCAATCGATCTGATGGATGAGGCTGCAGCAAAGGTACGTCTGCGCGCGGGTGGAAAACCGGAGGAAGTCGTTGAATTAAGACATCGCATCAACCTGTTAGAAGAGGAAATGTTAGAATTTCTGCACGATGGTGATGTGGAAGGTGCAAAGCAGAAGAAGAATGAAAAAGAAGCGTGTGAAGAAGAGCTTGCCAAAATACAGGCAAAGACAAAGAAAGACAGCCGCAGTAAAAAGTTAAAAGTGACAGAAGACGATATTGCGGATGTGGTATCCGGATGGACGAAGATCCCGGTAAGAAAGATTGCCGAGGGGGAGGCTGCCCGCTTAAGAAAATTAGAGGCTACCTTACACAAACGTGTCATCGGTCAGGAGGATGCGGTGAGTGCAGTGGCAAAAGCTGTGCGAAGAGGACGTGTCGGATTAAAAGATCCGAAGCGCCCGATCGGTTCTTTCCTGTTCTTAGGCCCGACCGGTGTCGGAAAAACAGAGATCTCAAAGGCACTTGCGGAGGCAGTGTTTGGCAGCGAACAGTCTATGATCCGTGTTGATATGTCCGAATATATGGAGAAACACAGCGTATCAAAG
>CALLST010000423.1:0-5970 GCA_938011875.1 uncultured Collinsella sp.
TAATTTTGGCGGCGTGCACAAACTTTTTTGCAAAATTTCTACGTTTGAGCGAAAAACCCTCTTGACATTCGGGAGGGTTTTTGCTATTCTTATGAAGCGCCTGTGCGGAAACAGGTGCATTCTGCGATGAAGCGGGAGATTGCGGAGCCCGTCTCCGGTAACTTCCGTGGAGTATGTCCGCTGCCGCGCCCTTGCACGGCAGATGATCGGGCGGTTGAGTCAGCCAGCACTTGCGTATATCACCTGCGCGGCTGCATACCGGCGAGAGCCGGTTTGTTTTTCGGGCAGGGTTTGATACGCACGGAACGGTGTATGGCGATCTCATCCGTGCGAACCAGGCGGAGCCAATGCCGCCAAAAAAATTCGTAACGGAGGAAACAACATGGCAACCACGAGCAACAAGAAAATGATCCGTATCCGCCTCAAGGCCTACGATCACCAGCTGATCGACAAGGCGGCGGAGAAGATCGTCGAAACCGCAAAGCGTACCGACGCGAAGGTCTCCGGCCCCATTCCGCTGCCGACGAAGACCGAGATCGTCACCATCCTGCGCGCTGTTCATAAGTATAAGGACAGCCGCGAGCAGTTTGAGCGCCGCACCCACAAGCGCCTGATCGACATCACCAACTCCACCCCCAAGACCGTTGAGGCTCTGATGGCTCTGGATCTGCCCGCCGGTGTGGAGATCGAGATCAAGCTGTAAGTACCTTTATATACAGGTACACGCTGTGGAAAACCACGGCACCCGGCGCACTGGGCGCCGGAACAACTGAATTTGCTTGCTACCCGACCGTCGGCTGACTTGCGTGAGGCCGGCGGGGGTTACGTCGGCAGAGCAAGCGATCTGTACCCAATGCAGATTGAACTATGCCGACCAATAACCTTTAAGGAGGATCATACATGAAAGCAATCATCGGCAAGAAGGTTGGCATGTCTCAGATCTTCGACGAAAACGGCAAGGTCATCCCCGTCACCGTCATCGAGGCGGGTCCCTGCACCGTCGTCCAGAAGAAAACTTCCGATAAGGAAGGCTATGAGGCTGTTCAGCTGGGCTATGAGGACATTCCTGAGCGGAAGCTGTCCAAGCCCGAAATGGGCCACCTGAACAAGGCTGGCGTGGCCCCCAAGAAGTACCTGCGTGAGTTCAACCTGGATAACGCCGCCGAACTGAACGTCGGCGACATCGTTAAGGCTGACACCTTCAAAGAGGGCGACTTTGTGGACGTGACCGGCACCAGCAAGGGCCACGGCTATCAGGGCGTCATCAAGCGCTGGGGCGCACAGCGCACCCCCACCAGCCACGGCGGCGGCCCTGTCCATCGTCACGCTGGTTCCATGGGCTCCACCACCGATCCTTCCCGTATCTTCAAGGGCAAGATCGGCGCAGGCCAGATGGGTGTTGACCAGGTCACCATCCAGAATCTGGACATCGTCAAGGTGGACGCAGATCTGAACCTCATCGCCGTCCGGGGCGCCGTTCCCGGTCCTAAGGGCGGTCTGGTCCTCATCAAGAGCACCGTTAAGACCCATCGTGTCAAGCACGCTGACAGCGGCATCAGCAACAACCCGCAGAAGGCTTCCGGTCGTAATCCCCAGAAGGCTTCCGCCCGTAATAAGTAAGGAAAGGAGTGCTTGTAATGTCTACCATCAACGTTTTGAACATGGCCGGCGAGACCGTCGGTACCGTGGAGCTGTGCGACGGCATTTTTGGCATCGAGCCCAATCAGGCTGTTGTGCATGAAGTGGTCAAGAACCACCTGGCGAATTGCCGTCAGGGCACGCAGAGCGCTCTGACCCGTGCCGAGGTCTCCGGCGGCGGCAAGAAGCCCTGGCGTCAGAAGGGTACCGGCCACGCCCGTCAGGGCAGCACCCGTGCTCCCCAGTGGACCCACGGCGGCATCGTGTTCGCTCCCAAGCCCCGCAGCTACTCTTACGTTCTGAATAAGAAGGTCAAGAGACTGGCTATGAAGTCCGCTCTGTCCGCCAAGGCGGCCGCAGGCGAGATCATCGTTGTCGATTCCATCAAGCTCGACAGCATCAAGACCAAGGACTTCCGTGCGTTCCTGAACGCCGTCAAGGCCGACGGCAAGTCCCTGGTGGTCACTCCCGCCAAGGACGAGATCGTCGTCAAGAGCGCCCGCAATATCCCCGGTGTCGAGACCACCATGGCCAACCTGATGAACGTCTACGACATTCTCAAGGCCAAGTATCTGGTCCTCGATAAGGAAGCCCTCGCAGTAATCGAGGAGGTGTTTGCGTAATGGCTAACGTTTACGACATCATTATTCGTCCCATCATCACCGAGCGCTCCATGGAGGCCACCGGCACCAAGAAGTACGTCTTTGAAGTGGCTCCCACCGCCGGTAAGATCGAGATCAAGAACGCCGTGGAGCAGATCTTCGGCGTGAAGGTGGCCAAGGTCAACACCATCAACTATGATGGCAAGGCCAAGCGCCTGGGCGCTGCCCGTCCCGGCCGCCGCAAGAGCTGGAAGAAAGCTTACGTCCAGCTGACCCAGGACTCCAAGACCATCGAGTTCTTCGAGGGTATGGTGTAAGAAAGGAAGGAGTGTAAGAAATGTCTATCAAAACTTTTAAGCCGACCACCCCTTCCGGCCGGCATATGACTGTCTCCGGCTTCGACGGCATTGATAAGCACGCCAAGCCTGAGTCCAGCCTGACCGAGGTCCTGAAGAAGAGCGCTGGTCGCAACAGCTATGGCCGCATCACCGTTCGCCATCACGGCGGCGGCAACAAGCAGAAGTACCGCATCATCGACTTCAAGCGTGACAAGACCGATATGTTCGCGACCGTCCTGCGCCTGGAGTACGACCCCAACCGCAGCGCCTACATCGCTCTCGTCGAGTACGAGGACGGCGAGCGCCGCTATGTGATCGCTCCCGTCGGCCTCACCGCCGGTGACAAGATCATTTCCTCCGCTTCCGCCGACATCAAGCCGGGCAACTGCCTGCCCATCGCCAACATCCCCGTCGGTTCGGTCATCCACAACATCGAGATGCACCCCGGCAAGGGCGCCCAGCTCGTCCGCTCCGCCGGCGCTGCCGCGCAGCTGATGGCGAAGGAGAACGGCGACGCTCAGATCCGTATGCCCTCCGGTGAGGTGCGCATCGTCCGCACCAACTGCACCGCCTGCATCGGTCAGGTCGGCAATCTCGACCACGAGAACGTTCAGATCGGTAAGGCCGGCCGCAAGCGTCACATGGGTTGGCGTCCGACCGTCCGCGGCTCCGTCATGAACCCCTGCGACCACCCCCACGGCGGCGGCGAGGGCAAGGCGCCCGTTGGCCGTCCCGGCCCTGTCACTCCTTGGGGCAAGCCTGCGATGGGTTACAAGACCCGCTCCAAGAAGAACCCGACGAACAAGTTCATCGTCAAGCGTCGTAATGAGAAGTAAGGAGGCAAAGGAACAATGAGCAGAAGCATTAAAAAAGGCCCGTTTGTTGCCCCTGAGCTCATCAAGCGAGTCGAAGAAATGAACAAGACCGGCGAGAAGAAGGTCCTCAAGACCTGGAGCCGCAGCTCCACGATCTTCCCCTCCTTCGTCGGTCACACCATCGCGGTCTATGACGGCCGCAAGCACGTTCCCGTTTATGTCCAGGAAGATATGGTCGGTCACAAGCTCGGCGAGTTTGCTCCCACCCGTACCTTCCGCGGCCATGCCAAGAAAGCGTAAGAAGGAGGATGCAGAATATGGAAGCTAAAGCTTATCTGAGATATGTCCGCATCTCTCCGCGCAAGGTCCAGATCGTCTGCGATCTGATCCGCGGCAAGGATGTCGGCACGGCCATGGCGATTCTGATGCAGACCCCCAAGGCTGCGTCCGAACCCCTCATCAAGCTGCTCAAGAGCGCTGTCGCCAACGCTGAGAACAACTTCAGCATGGATACCGGCAAGCTCTACGTCAGCGAAGTCTACGCCACCGGCGGCCCGATCCTCAAGCGTATGATCCCCGCCAGCAAGGGCCGCGGCTATCGCATCAACAAGCGTACCTCTCACGTCACGCTCGCCGTGGCGGAGAAAGAATAAAGGGAGGAGACAGTTTTATGGGACAGAAAGTTAATCCCCACGGCATGCGCGTTGGCGTCATCAAAGACTGGGACTCCCGTTGGTATGCCAAGGACGAGAAGGTCGGCGACCTGATCGTTGAAGATTACAACATCCGCAAGTTCCTCAAGAAGACCCTGTACGGCGCGGGCGTGCCCAAGATCGAGATCGAGCGCTCCAACGACGTCGTCACCCTGTTCGTGCACTGCGCGCGTCCGGGTATGGTCATCGGCAAGGACGGCGCTGAGGTCGAGAAGGTCCGCGCCGCGGTCGAAGCCATGATCGG
Source organism: uncultured Collinsella sp. (assembly GCA_938011875.1). GTDB lineage: Bacteria > Actinomycetota > Coriobacteriia > Coriobacteriales > Coriobacteriaceae > Collinsella. The sequence goes on from CALLST010000423.1 coordinate 4,351, forward strand.
CAAGAAGGTCAAGCTCAACATCGTTGAGGTCCGCTCTCCCGACATGGACGCTCAGCTCGTCGCTGAGAACATCGCCCAGCAGCTTGAGAAGCGTATTTCTCACCGCCGCGCGATGAAGAACGCCATGGGCCGCGCCATGCGCGCCGGCGCCAAGGGCATCAAGTGCTGCTGCACCGGTCGTCTCGGCGGCCGCGAGATCGCGGGCGTTGAGCACTATCACGAGGGCACCATTCCCCTGCAGACCATCCGTGCCGACATCGACTACGGCTTCGCTGAGGCTGCCACCACCTTCGGCCGCATCGGCGTCAAGGTCTGGATCTACAAGGGCGAGGTCCTCTCTCAGACCCTGCGCACCACTCCCCGCACGCTGGACACCACCAAGCCTTACGAGGAGCGCCGCGAGCGTCGTCCCCGTCGTGACGGCGACCGTCGTCCCCGTCGTGACGGCCAGGGCTTCCAGCGCCGCGACGGCCAGAACGGCTTCAACCGCAATGGCGGCCGTCCCCAGGGCGATCGTCCCCAGGGCGGCTTCCGCAAGCCCGCAGAGAATAAGGAAGGAGGGGCTCGCTAATGCTTCTGCCGAAGAGAGTAAAGTATCGTCGCGTGCAGCGCGGCCGTATGACCGGTAAGGCCATGCGCGGCAACACCGTCACCTACGGTGAATTCGGTCTTGTCGCCGCTGAGCCCGCCTGGATCACCAGCAATCAGATCGAGGCCGCCCGTATCGCCATGACCCGTTACACCAGGCGAGGCGGTCAGGTCTGGATCAAGATCTTCCCCGATAAGCCCGTCACTCAGAAGCCGGCTGAGACCCGTATGGGTTCCGGTAAGGGCTCCCCTGAGTATTGGGTTGCCGTTGTTAAGCCCGGCCGTGTCATGTTTGAGATCGCCGGCGTCCCCGAAGATGTCGCCCGCGAGGCGCTCCGTCTGGCCAGCCACAAGCTGCCCATCAAGACGAAGGTCGTCGCCCGCGAGGACACCGAGACCCAGGAAGTAGGTGAATGAAGATGAAGGCAAGTGAAGTTCGTGCAATGAGCGTCGCTCAGCTCAATGAGAAGCTCGACGCCCTGAAGAAGGATCTGTTTTTCCTGCGTATGCAGCACGCGACCAATCAGCTTGACAATCCTCAGAAGCTCGTTGAGACCAAGCGTGATATTGCCCGAGTCAAAACCATGATCCGTGAAAAGGAGGAGAAGTAACATGGAAGAGAAGAGAATTTCCTCCCGTAAGGTCCGCGTGGGCAAGGTCGTCTCCGACAAGATGGATAAGACCGTCGTCGTCGCCATCGCCGACCGCGTCGCTCACCCCCTGTACAAGAAGATCGTCGGCCGCACCTATAAGCTCAAGGCCCACGATGAGAACAACGAATGCGGTATCGGCGATACCGTTAAGGTGATGGAGACCCGCCCCCTGTCCAAGGACAAGCGCTGGCGCGTGGTCGAGATCGTCGAAAAGGCTAAGTAAGGAGGTACCGGAAGTATGATTCAGCAAGAGAGTTTCCTCAAGGTTGCCGATAATACCGGCGCCAAGGAAATCAAGTGCATCCGTGTGCTCGGCGGCTCCAGCCGTAAGTACGGCAACATCGGCGACGTGATCGTTGCCTCTGTCCGTAAGGCTACC
>CALLST010000424.1:0-4657 GCA_938011875.1 uncultured Collinsella sp.
GCAAAACTGCGCTGAAAGCCCCGATTCTGAGTCCCAACGCCTCTAGAGCCGCTCGTTTTTTTACAGGATGCGGCCCATGGTGCCTGCTTTTCGCCCAAAATCCAGTATGCAGGCACCCACGGCTGCTGAAAACTCCCAAAAATGCACGCTGCACCCCACCCTAGGCATCCGCAGCAAGAAGGCGAATAGCCTCGGCCTCCCCAGTTACCGCAGGAGGCCCCAGGGCTTACCTCCCAAATCTTTCCGCAGGACGGAAGGACCCCGCCGCGCGAAGCGCACGGCGGGGTCCTGACATGTCCGAGGACGATTTGGGAGGTAAGCCCTGGGGGCTCCGATGGGGGCGGTTCCAGCCGAGGCTATTCGTCGCCGAAGCTGATGCCCAGCGCCTTGGCCTCGCGCACCAGATCACTCTGGGGATCGACAAACTTGAGCTTGCCAGCGACATCCTCGAGCGGCATGTGGCACATCTTGCCGTCGCGCAGGGCAATCATGTAGCCAAACTCGCCGCGCAGGCAGCCGAGCGCTGCCTCGACGCTGCACTGGGTCGCAAAGATGCGGTCCTGGGCGTCGGGCTGACCGCCGCGCTGCGTGTGGCCGGGGATGGCGACGCGGGTCTCGCGACCGGTCTTGGCCTCGATCTCCTTGGCGATGTCGTACACGATTGACGGGCTCGTGCGCTCGGCGAGCTTCTTCTTGTACTCCTTCTTGGACAGCGCCGCGTCCTCCTTGGAGATAGCGCCCTCGGCGACGGCCACGATGGTAAAGCGGCTGCCGGTCTCCATGCGATGCTCGATGGTCTTGATGACGTTATCCATGTCGTAGGGGATCTCGGGAATCAAGATGACATCCGCGCCGCCCGCGACGCCGGCGTATAGCGGGATCCAGCCAACCTTGTGGCCCATGATCTCGATAACGAACACGCGGCCGTGGCTCGAGGCGGTAGTGTGGATGTCGTCGATGCACTTGGTGGCGATGTCGATGGCGCTCGTAAAGCCAAAGGTCATCTCGGTACCCCAGGTGTCGTTATCGATGGTCTTGGGCAAGGCAATAACGTTGAGGCCCTCTTCGCGCAGGCGGTTGGCGGTCTTGGTGGAGCCGTTGCCGCCCAGCATAAACAGGCAGTCGAGCTGCAGCTTATGATAGGTGTGGACCATCGCCGGCACCTTCTCGACACCATCGGCCTCGGGGGTATCCAGACGCTTGAACGGTGTGCGGCTCGTGCCCAGGATGGTGCCGCCGCGGGTGAGGATGCCGCTAAAATCGGCGGGCGTCATGACGCGGAACCTGCTGTAGATAAGGCCCTGGTAGCCGTCCTCAAAACCGTATATCTCGATAGGTTCTTCGCTATTGGTTATGAGCGTTTTGACGATGCCGCGCATGGTGGCGTTGAGCGCCTGGCAGTCGCCGCCACTGGTAAGAAGACCGATCCTAAGCATGATGAATCCTTCCGGGCAAGTTATAACATGCGCATAAGTTTACCCCCCGCACACTGTTGATACGGGGGTAAACATGTTAGCTCAAGCGTATGGAAATGTAAGCAACGTCAGGCGAGCGTAAGGTCGACGAGCCTGGGTCCTTACAGTGCGAAGGCGTCGACGTCGCCCCAGTGGCGGCGCAGCGTGATGGCGGCAGCGGGCTCGGTGTTGTCAAAGACGACCGACCACTGCGTGTTGCTGGTGATGTCTTCCGGATTGGGCTCTTGCGCCGCAGCGCGCAGGGCCTTCCAAGCGACTGCCTCGTCCTGGGCACCGACATGGGCGTCAAGGACATCGGCGATTGCGACGGCGCGCTCTTTACCATGGCCCAGCTCGCCATTCTTTTGGTTGGGCAGCACTTCGTCGCCATAGCAGGCGTAGAAGTTCGTAACCTGGCGTACAGGAGTCGCTTTGAAAGCGCGGTCCGGATCGTGCGGATCCCACTCTACTACGCGCGCGTCACCGGCGGCGTCGTTGATAAAGAAGTGGTAATCGCGTCCTGCCATGGCGTGCATGTCGTAGGCAGAAAGCAGGTCTACGGCCTCCTGCGTGGTGGCGGCACGGTCGAGCACCAGACGGATGGCGAGCGAGGTATTGATGACAGGGCGCTGCGTGTCCTGGTCACAGGGTTTGGAATCCAGGGTGAGTACGGCAATGGACACACCACATTCGTTGATGCCGTCGAGCTGGGCAAACGGGCCCATGAGTGCGGCGGCGCGTCCGGCGACGGAGTCAAGCGGAGTGTTATCGCCCAGGTTGTTAAGGGCGGTAAACCCGATGGAGGCATAGCCGCCGCGTGGGTGATTGCGCACCAGCAGCGCCGAGGTGTCGTCCGTAAAGTCGTAATTGCGACCGGTGCGCACGCGGCCTTCGGCATCTACGGCGACAAAAGCGCTGCAGGCAAACTGGGGCGCCTGGACATGTGCCGGCACACCGGGCAGCACCTGCGCCACCACGGCATCGATGTAGGCCTGGTCGTCGCGCACATCGGCTGCGATGATGCGGTCAAGGTCGTAGTCGTAGGCGATGTCGATGCCGACGGCGGTTCCTGCAACACCGCAGGCGATGGCAATGTTACGTGGCTTCATGACGGCTCCTCTCGTCCTGTTAGCGCAATTGTCGCAAAAGGAGCGCGGGCATGATGGCTCAACTTGGTGAGCGGTGCGGAATTAAGCACGGAATGAAGAGTGCGGCGCTGGCGTGGCGGGGTATGCTGGAGGGGATCATCAGCCCAGCGAAAGGGGAGAACATGACGGATCAGGAAGCGCCCGAGCGCGTGCACGTGACGGCCGACGATATCGAGGCAGCCAACGACCTTATCGACTTTATCGAGGCATGCCCCAGCATGTTCCATACGGCGGCGACCATTATGGCCGAGCTCGACGAGGCGGGCTTTACCTACCTGCCCGAGAACGCGGCGTGGGACATCGAGCCGGGCGGGCGTTATTACACGCAGCGCAACACCTCGAGCGTCATTGCCTTTAAGGTGGGCGAGGACCTGGCCGCGACGTGGGGCGAGGACGGCGTTGCCGGCGACTATCATTTTCAGCTCGCGGCGTCGCACAGCGATTCGCCGACGTTTAAGGTCAAGGCCGTGCCCGAGCTCGACGGCGCGGGCGAGACGCTGCGCCTGAACACCGAGGCCTACGGCGGCATGATCGACTACACCTGGTTCGATCGCCCGCTGGCGCTTGCGGGTCGCGTACTGGTGCGCGAGGGCGACCGTATTGAGAGCCGCCTGCTTGCCACCGAGCGCGAGATCGCTATTATCCCGAGCCTTGCCATCCATATGAATCGTGGCGTTAACGAGGGCTTTGCGCCCAACCGCGCCGTCGATCTGTGCCCGCTCATCAGCGCCGGCGACCTTAAGCAGGGCGACTTTGACGCCCTGATCGCCGAAGAGCTGGATGTTGAGCCTGAGCAGATCCTGGGCCGCGATCTGTTCCTGGTCAATCGTCAGGATGCGCGCATTTGGGGCTGGGCCGACGAGTTTATCTCGACGCCCAAGCTCGACGACCTGGCCTGCGCCTACACCTCGCTGCAGGCATTTTTGGGTGCCGAGAACGCGCACGACGTTTCGGTCTTTTGCTGCTTTGATAACGAGGAGGTGGGCTCCGAGACCAAGCAGGGCGCCATGTCGACGTTCTTGGCCGACGCGCTGCGCCGCATCAACGGATCGCTGGGCTTTGACGACGAGTCGTACCATCGCGCCCTTGCCGCATCGATGCTCGTGAGCTGCGACAACGCACATGCCGTGCACCCCAACCACGCCGAGAAGTGCGATGCGCGCAACCAGGTTGTGCTCAACGGCGGCATCGTCATCAAGGAAGCCGCCAACCAGCACTACTGCACCGATGCCTTTAGCCGCGCGGTGTTCCAGGCTATCTGCGATGATGCCGACGTGCCCACGCAGGCCTTTGCCAACAAGAGCGATATGGCCGGCGGTTCTACCCTGGGCAACCTGTCGAACATGCAGGCGAGCATGCATGCCGTGGACGTGGGCCTGCCGCAGCTTGCCATGCACTCGAGCTACGAGACCGGCGGCGTGCGCGACGTGATGTACGCCATCCGCGCCCTCACCGCCTTCTACGAGCGCAACCTAACCATCAACGGCGCCGAAAGTGTGGAGCTCTAAAACCTGCCAAAAAGGGATGTTAATTTTGGCAGGTTTTATCTGGGTGAAAACAAAGGGTGAAACCGAACTAGATCGGTGATGCGTAGCCGCCGAGGTGCAATGTGCCTCGGCGGCTTTTTGTGTACAGAGTACGGCTATTGCTTATAAATGCTATACATGCTTTACGTATCTACCATAGAGTTTTATGATAGTCTTGAAGTATTAAGGAGGGGCCATGACCACAACAGCCGCTCAGATCAACGTACGTCTCGATGCCGATCTTAAAAGGAGCGGGGACGCCGCTCTCTCCAGGGCCGGTATGACGCCGAGCCAAGCGGTGCGAGCGCTCTGGCAGCTTGCAGCGTCGCTGGCCGATCGCCCCGGTGCGCTCGAGGATATCCTGCTGCCCAGTCGTGCCCGGGCGGAACAGCGCGAGCACGAAAAGGCCGCCAAACGTAAGCTCGAGCTCATAGATCAGGGGTCGAAGCTGTTCGCTACCGCTTGTCGTGAGTCGGGAATCGATATGGTCAAGGCTCAGCCATCGGACGACGAAGAGCTCAAACGGAAT
>CALLST010000425.1:0-8581 GCA_938011875.1 uncultured Collinsella sp.
AGTGTATCGATAAGGTTATCGATATCGACCAGTCGCCGATTGGCCGCACGCCGCGTTCCAACCCTGCTACCTATATCGGCCTGTGGGCTGATCTTCGCGCACTGTTTGCGAGTACGCCGGAGTCGAAGGCGCGCGGCTACTCGCCAGGTCGTTTCTCCTTTAATGTGAGTGGCGGGCGCTGTGAGGCGTGCAAGGGCGACGGACAGATCAAGATCGAGATGCACTTCCTTCCCGATATCTACGTTCCCTGCGAAGTTTGCGGCGGTAAACGCTACAACCGCGAGACACTCGAGGTCACCTATCGTGGCAAGACCATCTCGGACGTGCTCGACATGAGCGTTACCGAGGCGCTGGCCTTCTTTGGGAATATCCCGCAGATTAAGCGCAAGCTCCAGACGCTGTACGATGTAGGCTTGGGCTACGTGAGCCTGGGCCAGCCCGCCACGACGCTTTCGGGCGGCGAGGCGCAGCGTGTGAAGCTCGCCAAGGAGCTTCATCGACGCCAGACGGGCAAGACGTTCTATATTTTGGACGAGCCGACGACCGGCCTTCATTTTGAGGACGTCCGCCAGCTGCTCGATGTACTGCAGCGCTTGGTCGATGCGGGCAACACGGTGCTGGTGATTGAACACAACCTTGATGTCATCAAGGTTGCCGACCGCCTGATCGATATGGGTCCCGAGGGCGGTAACGGCGGCGGAACCGTCGTGGTTTCGGGTACACCGGAGCAGGTTGCGGACTGTCCGCAGAGTTATACGGGCAAGTTTTTGGCGCCGTTGCTCAGGCGTGACCGGGAGCGCCAGGCTCAACTTGATGCTCAATAAATAGGCGATTCAGTTTATGGGCGCCATCGACTCCTTGTGATTCGATGGCGCTTGCTGTGCCGAAGTGACGTATGCAGCCGAATTGGACATATACTTAATCCTTGCGTCCGAATGCGAGGGAAAGGATATGTCATGGCAAAGGCTGTAAAGACGCCAAAAACCAATGCGATGCGCGAGCTGGAAAGCGCCGGCATTTCCTATGTTCTACATACGTACGAAGACGATGGCGATGAGTCGGTGGGCCTGGGGGTCGCGATTTCGGAGCAGCTTGGCGAGGAGCCCGGTCAAGGATTTAAGACTTTGGTCTGCGTGACACCGTCCAACGACTATGTCGTGTGCTGCATCCCTGTTGCCGACGAGCTCGATCTAAAGTCCGCCGCGCGTGCCGCGGGGGAGAAGTCCTTGGCCATGATGCATGTGAAGGATTTGCTTGCGGCGACTGGCTACGTTCGCGGCGGCTGCAGCCCGGTCGGTATGAAAAAACGCTACCGGACGCTCATTGATGAGACATGCGTCCTTTGGGATACCATTTTTATTTCGGGAGGCAAGCGTGGTTATCAGCTCGAGCTTGCACCCGATGATTTAATTGCATTTTGCGGGGCGACGGTTGCCGCGATTACGAGAGAGGACTGAGCGATGCCGCAGGAAGAATTGAAGCGCGGAGCTCATTTTGCAAAAGAATCTGCGCCTCAGACACCCTCATCCGAAGCTTCTTCGTCGCGAGATGACACTGACGACATGGGCTCGTCGGACTACTCCACGGTTGGTCGTTCTGCCGGGCTTATGACCATCCTGACTATCGTGTCTCGCGTCACCGGTTTTATCCGCACGTGGGCAATGGCGGCCGCTATCGGCATGTCGCTGCTCTCGTCCTCCTATCAGGTTGCCAACAACCTGCCCAACATGCTCTACGAGCTCGTGATGGGCGGCATGCTCGTGACGGCGTTTTTGCCCGTGTACATGGGCGTGAGGCGTGAGCAGGGTCGCGAGGCCTCAAACGAGTACGTGGGCAACCTGCTCGGCATTCTGCTTTTGGTGCTGGGTGGCATTTCGTTGCTGGGGACCGTGTTCGCCCCGGGCTTTATCTGGACGCAATCGTTCCTTTCGGGTGACGGCGGCAGCATGGATACCGCTGCGTTCATGTTCCGTTTCTTTGCCATCCAGATTCTGTTTTATGGTTTGGGCTCGGTGTTCTCGGGCGTTCTCAACGCACACCGCGACTACTTCTGGTCGACGTTTGCCCCGGTCCTCAACAATGTGATCGTCATTGCGAGCTTTATGGGTTTTGCGCCCGTGTCCGCACAGTTTGGCGAACGTGCCGGCATCATCTTGATTGCGGCCGGTACGACCCTCGGTGTCTTTGTTCAGATGGCATGTCAGATTCCCGCGCTTAGCAAGCACGGCGTGCATCCCCATATCCATATCGACTTTAAGGACCCCGCGCTGCGCCAGACGATTGCGCTCGGTATCCCGACGCTGCTCGCCACGGTGTGCATGTTTGTCTCGACTTCTATCACCAACGCTGCCGCGCTGGAGGTCCAGCCCGAGACGGGTCCTTCCGTCATCGCCTATGCGCGCCTGTGGTACACGCTGCCCTACGCGCTGATTGCCGCCTCGCTTTCGACGGCGCTCTATACCGAGCTCTCTCACGACGCGCAGGAGAAGGATTACGACAGCGTTCGCACGGGCATTTCGCGTGGCGTCGCCCAGATGCTGTTCTTCCTGATTCCGTTCGCACTGTACCTGATTGTCTTCGCACGTCCGCTCAACATGATCTACTGTGCCGGCAAGTTTGATGAGTCCGGCGTGGCGCTGGTGTCCGAGTACCTTGTCTACCTGGCGTTCTCGCTGCCGCTCTACGGCGTGGTCGTGTTGATGCAGAAGAGCTTCTCTGCCTTGCTCGACATGAAGCCCTATAGCCGCTATTGCCTGTATTCCGCCATCGGCCAGGCCGGCTCGGTTCTGCTGTTTGGCGTTGTGCTGGGCTTCGGTATGCCGGCAATCGCGCTTTCGTATGTCGTCGACTACGTGATCTTGGTCGGATGTTCGCTATGGTGGCTGCGTCGTCGTCTGCGTGGCCTTCAGGTCAAATCTATCCTGCATGGCGGTTTCTTTGGCCTTTTGCTCGGTGGCCTGGGTGCTGCCGCAGGCGCCGGCGTCATGTGGGCGCTTGAGCACTTTGTCGGGGCACTTGGCGGCTCGATTCTGATTACTCTTGGCTACGTTTGCGTTGCGGGTGTCGTCTCGCTTGCTGTTACCTTTGGCCTTGCCGTCGTCCTTAAGATGCCCGAGGTCTCGGCGCTGCTTCGTCGCAAGTAGGTGCGTGTGGCCGGTCACGACAACATTCCAACACTCGCCGAGCAGGTTTCGCGCGTTCCCACGCAGCCCGGATGTTACCTTTGGAAAGATGCCAAGGGCGATGTCATCTACGTTGGCAAGGCAAAAAACCTGCGTTCCCGTATGCGCCAGTACGTGACGCTGCAGGATGAGCGTCAAAAGATCCCGCTGATGATGCAGCTGGTGGCGAGCTTTGACTATATCGTGGTGGAGACCGAGCACGAGGCGTTGGTGCTCGAGCGCAATTTGATTGGTCAGTACCATCCGTACTTTAATGTGGACCTTAAGGACGACAAGAGCTATCCCTTTATCGCTATCACCAAGAGCGATCTGTTCCCAGCTATCAAATATACGCGTGAGCGCCATAAGCCGGGAACGCGTTATTTTGGTCCCTATACCGATAGCCGTGCGGCACGTGAGACGATAGATACGCTGCGCAAGGTTATCCCCATCTGCTCCGCATCCTGTGCGGAGTGGCGTCGTTGTCGTCGTATCGTCGAGTCCCACAGGGGCGAGGAAGACATTGTCAATATGATTTGCGCGCAAAACGGGCGTCCCTGCTTTGACTACCATGTCGGGCGCGGCCCGGGTGCGTGTGTCGGCGCGATTTCTCCTACGGACTATGCCAAGAACGTCAAACGTGTCGAACGTTTTTTGTCGGGCCATCGCAAGGATGTCGTCGATGAGCTGACCTCCGAGATGACGGATGCCGCCGAGGCGCTCGACTTTGAGCGCGCGGCACGCGTCAAACGTCGTTTGGAGGTCATCAGGGGTCTGGACGACCGTCAGCAAGTCGTTTTTCCCTCCAGTGTCGATATCGATGTCATCGGTTTCTATCGCGAGGAGACCATCTCCGCCGCTTGCGTCTTTGTCGTGCGTGAGGGTCGAACGGTTCGAACCTGCGAGTTTATTCTCGATAAGGGTTTGGATGTCGACGAAGAGGAACTTCAATCGGGCTTTCTTAAGCGCTATTACGACGAGACGGCTGATATTCCAGCTGAGATAAACCTCTCTGTCGAGCTTGAGGATGCGGAGGCGCTGGGGGAGTGGCTTGCAGGCAAGCGCGAGCGTTCCTGCCATCTCCATAGGCCGCAGCGCGGCGAAAAGCACCGCCTGCTCGATATGGCTTCCAAAAATGCGCGCCATGCCCTCATGCGCTACATGATGCGAACGGGGTACGCTGACGACCGCACCAATCAGGCGCTCCTGGAGCTCGAAAGCGCGCTGGCGCTGCCTGCGCCGCCGTTGCGCATCGAGTGCTTCGATATCTCGACGCTGCATGGAACATTTACCGTCGCCTCGATGGTGGTGTTTACCAACGGACGCGCCGACAAGAGCCAGTACCGTCGTTTTAAAATTCAGGCCGAATTGGACGAGGCAAACGACTTCGTGTCGATGTCCGAGGTTTTGGGACGACGCTATGCTCCCGAGCGCATGGCCGACGAGCGCTTTGGCTCGCGCCCCGATTTGCTCGTTGTCGATGGCGGCAAACCGCAATTGACCGCTGCAATTAAGCAACTTGAGGCGCTTGGCCTCGATATACCAGTTTGTGGCTTGGCAAAGGCCGATGAGGAAGTTTTCGTGCCGTGGGACGAGACTCCCGTCGTGCTGCCGACCGGGTCCGCGTCGCTCTATCTAATTAAACAGGTACGCGATGAGTCCCACCGATTTGCCATCACGTTCCACCGCGAGTTGCGCGACAAGGCCATGACGGTTTCGGTACTCGATGACGTTCCGGGCGTGGGACCCACCAGAAAACGTGCCCTTATGCGCCATTTTGGCTCGATGAAGCGTTTGCGCGCGGCGAGCGAGCAAGAGATCGCGGAAGTTCGAGGCGTTCCGGCCGATGTCGCCAAAGCGGTCCACGAGGCACTTGTTGCATGGAATGCCGAGCGCGCCCAGGCATCGGCCAGCCGTTCCGAAAACTAAACGCGCTTCTAAACAACTGATATACATGATTGGCCGATTTTCAATCATTTATTTCGCGGCGATTACCTGTCGATTTCGGGTTTTATTAACGCTAAAACGTTTGACTAGCCATGGTGAATAACCCTGCTATCCTGCGGGTTGACGAAGACTGATATCTCACCTCGCCGATACATACTGTCTGTCGAATCGTTTGTCAATGAATTCGGTGAACGGTAGTAAATACCGTTCAAGCGTATGTATGTATCGGTCGCCGAGCGCGGCACCTCAGTTGGGTTCGTCGGTAGGTAAGGTATATATCGTCCGCAAGTTGCGCGGGGGCAAGTCTAGGTGCTCCCGAGTAAGATTCTCTATTGATAGGAGAAGACATGGCCATCATCAACAAGGGTATGTCCAGGCGTTCGTTCCTCGGCCTCACCGGCAGCGTCGCTGCTGTCGCAGGGCTTGGTCTCACCGGCTGCGGTGGCAGCTCTAGCGACGAGGGTTCCGCTTCCGGTTCCACCGATTCCGCCAACCGTGGCGGCGGCGTGATCACCGCTGGTTCCGCTTACGCTCCGTCCAGCTTCGATCCCGCCAGCACCGGCTCCGCTGTGGGCCTGGGTGCTAACTGGCACGTCGTCGAGGGCCTCTACGGCATCGATTACCACGACTACAGCACCTTCAACGAGCTCGCCACCGACGATCCCAAGTCTGTGGACGACACCACCTTCGAGGTCACCATCCGCAAGGGCGCCAAGTTCTCCGATGGCACCGAGGTCACCGCTGACGATGTCGTTGCCTCGTACACCGCTTGCGCCGCTTCCGCTACCTATGCTCCGTTCTTCCAGCCCTTCGAGTCCATCGAGGCCAAGGACGCCAGCACCGTGACGGTCAAGACCAAGGTCCCCAACTTCTCCCTGCTCAAGGATCGTCTGGCCATCGTCCGCGTTACCCCGGCCACCCAGACCGAGGAGGATCGCGCCAAGCAGCCGATCGGTTCCGGCCCCTGGATGTACGACTCTATCTCCGATACCGAGATCACTCTGGTTCCCAACCCCGAGTACAACGGTGAGTATGCTGCCGAGGATAAGAAGATCCAGTACAGCATCCTGACCGACCCCACCGCTCGCGTTACCGCTCAGCAGGAGGGCTCCACGCTCGTTATGGAGCTCGTTACCGCTGACGCCGTCGACCAGCTCGAGAGCGCCGGCTGCAAGATCGATAACGTTCAGGGTTTCGGTACCCGCTTCATCATGTTCAACGTCGCCAAGGAGCCTTGGAACAACGTCAAGGTCCGTCAGGCCGTCATGTATGCGCTCGACACCGAGAAGATGGTCAGCAACACCTTCGCCGGCCTTGCCACCGCTGCCAGCTGCTACCTGCCCAAGAGCTTCACCAACTATCATGAGGCTTCCACGGTGTACAAGACCGACGCCAAGAAGGCTAAGAAGCTCATCGAGGAGTCTGGCATCACCCCGGGTGCCATCACCCTGCGCACCACCGACAACGAGCAGATTAAGGGCATGGCCGCCCAGGTCAAGAACGACCTCGACGCTCTCGGCTTCGATGTGACCATCCAGACCGATACCTCGCCGGCTACCTACGCTGCCATTGACGGCGGCGAGGCCTACGACATCCTCCTTGCCCCTGGCGATCCTTCCTGCTTCGGCGCTGATCCCGACCTGCTGCTCAACTGGTGGTACGGCGACAACGTCTGGATGCAGACCCGTTGCCCGTGGAAGGAGTCCGCTGAGTGGCAGAAGCTCCACGGTCTCATGGACGAGGCTCTTGCCGCCGAGGGCGACGAGCAGCAGAAGAAGTGGAACGAGTGCTTCGACATCATTGCCGACAACGCCGTTCTGTACCCCGTTGTCCACGTCAAGACCGTCTCCGCTTCCTGGGACGATCCGTCCACTGCGCCCAACGGCGAGGCCCTCGATGGCTTCAAGGGCATCGGCACGACGAGCATGTCCTTCAGGGGCGTTGCGACCGTCAAGGCGTAAGACTCGCTTGAGTCTGTATGCAGGATGTCGGTCGTTGGGACCGTATCCTCATAGTTGAAACAAAGACCCGGGCGGCAACGATGTCGCTCGGGTCTTGTAATGAGTATCCGTACTCATATACCAGTTGGTCCTACCGACAAAAGAAAGGGGAGAGAACGTGAACAACTTGCTACGTTTGATTGGAAGGCGTCTTGTGGCGCTGCCGATCATGGCATTGGGCGTCACCGTCCTGGTGTTCTTCCTTATGTCGTTCTCCAAGACCGACCCCGCCTACACGGCGTTGGGTGACGGTGCCTCGCCCGAGGCGGTTGCCGAGTACCATGAGAAGTATGGTCTGGACGACCCCTGGCCCGTGCGCTACGTGCGCTATATGGGCGATTTGATTCATGGCGACATGGGTACCTATGGTGCTGCTCGCAACTCCGTTGCCAAGCGCATCTCCACGGCCCTGCCCGTCACGATGCAGCTGACCTTCATCGGTCTTGCCATCGGTGCGGTCGTTTCGTTTTTGCTCGGCGTCATCGCGGCACTGTATCGCGACAAATGGCCGGACCAAGTGATCCGCGTCTTTTCCATCGCCGGCTTGGCAACCCCGTCGTTCTGGCTTGCCGTTCTGTTGATCCTGCTGTTCTCTTCCTACCTTAAGGTGCTCCCGGCATCGGGTGCTCTGCCTCACTTCACCACGAATCCGGTTGGCTATCTGGGACGTATGATCATGCCTGCTATCGCCTTGGCATTTCCGCTGACGGGCCAGATGACTCGTATCGTGCGTACCGCCATGGTCGAGGAGCTCGACAAGGACTATGTCCGTATGGCTCGCGGCGCCGGCGTTCCCGAGAAGGTCGTCGTCGGCATCAACGTTCTTCGCAATGCGCTGATCACCCCGGTCACCACCCTCGGTCTTAAGATCGGCTACCTCATGGGCGGCGCCGTCGTCATCGAGGTTATCTTCAACCTCCCCGGCATGGGCACCGCGATTCTGCAGGGCGTTCAGGGCAACGAGGCGAACCTGGTTCAGGGCGTCGTTATCGTCGTTGCTCTTGCCTTCATCATCATCAACATCGTGGTTGACATGCTCTACCTGCTCATCAACCCGCGCATCAGGACGGTGTAGATTATGGTAAAGATTCGAGAGAAGCAAACCGAGCAGCTCGAGAAGGCTGCCTCCAAGGGGCTCAAGCTCGGTGGCTGGAAGAAGATGACGCTGTCTTCTAAGATTGCCGCCGTCGTGCTGGTGCTGGTCGCCCTGACTGCAATCCTGGCGCCCCTTCTTGCCCCCTATAGCCCGGTCGAGATCTTTACGGCTCGCCAGGCTCCCGGCAACGGATTTATCTTCGGTACCGACGATAAGGGCCGCGACATCCTGTCGCGTATGCTTTACGGTGGCCGTTACTCGCTGATCATCGGCTTCGGTGCTACTGCCATGGCTCTGGTCTGCGGCTCGGTCGTGGGTGCCCTTGCAGCGGTTTCGCGCAAGGCCGTCTCCGAGACGATCATGCGTATCTTGGACAT
>CALLST010000426.1:0-8605 GCA_938011875.1 uncultured Collinsella sp.
CATCACATATTCTATAAAGAGACCTTATTATAAGAAAGGAGTCCACTTCATGTCAAAATGTTGTCCCAAAGGCCAGCACTGCACCCCGGAAGAACCCTGTACCGATGTCTGCACATCTCCTCTGTGCGGAGATCCCACGCTTCTTCCTGTCTATGCACCTGGCATCGATGCCGAGCTTGGGCAGGGCACCCTCGAGCGCGCGGGCCTTGTCGATACCGGGCGCCGTGTACTCAAAGTACCAGTCGGCCGTAAACATGCCCGAAAGCGTCTGCTTAAAGGGCGCGTACATTTCCTCGTAATGCGCCTGCAGGTAGGCCGGATCGCCCGCCGTCAGCAGCTTGTCCACGGGATAAGCGTCCACAACCTCATGCAAGCTCTCGACCTCGCGGATCTTAAGATCGCACGCATCGCGCTCATACTTGACGATATTCTTCTGCGAGCCGTCAGGCAGCGTGATCATGCAATGGTACGAATCCTCGACGTGCAGATCGCGACCGAGCGAAATCATAGGGATCACGTCAAAATTACGCAGGTGATCAATCAGGCGATGCAGCTCGTCAGCCGGCATGGCCTGGTCAAAAAGGACCTCATCGGTCTGAGCGTCGACCACATGCGCGCCATTAAAGGCGACTAGCAGACCGTCATGGTTTTGAAGGTCGAGCTCCTGCGCCAAGGCGTGCAGCCCCCATGCGGGACGACCCGAAGCCAAGATGAGCTTAATGCCCGACTCCTGCGCCGCGAGCAGCTTCTCGCGCGTACGCGGGCTAATGACCTTTTGATCGTTGGTGAGCGTACCGTCGATATCCATTGCGATGGCTTTGATTGCCATATGTGCCTCCTTGCATCGTTTTTATCGCGCACTATCTTATCCGAGCCGGGGCACATTCGCATAGCGTGGCGCGTGACGGTTGCAAAACCACCCCATTTGAAACAAACGCAAAAAAGTACTTGCAAAGACGCGTTCCGACATATAAGTTGATAAAAGACCGCCGTTGCGGTTTTAAGTAGATCGAGCATATGAAGTTTGAGTTTTAGCGTGTAAGAGAAGGAAGATCGGCAAAGTACAACCCCAGACGCAATGACAACTTAATGAGGTAACTGCCACATGTGAGGCACCCAGGGCATTGCTGTCTCGATTTTGAGCACGATGCCTTCCGCCTTGCATGGGCCATTCCATCCCGCCCCTGCAGCAACTGCCTCACGGGCTCATTGAAAACCGCATAGCACCCCAACGTCAGCACATCACCCACGGCAAGCACATCACTCACGACAACCAACACATCAACAAACAGCACGAACATCAACCGATTGGAGAAGCTATGACAAACCACCACGCTGAAGACGGCGATAAGAAAAGCATTCTGGATGCCCGCATTGAGCGAGCATATGCAAACGAATATGACGCCGCCTTTGCCGCCGCGACCATCAAGAACTACGCGTCGCTACCGCTCGCGACGATCTTGGCCGACCACCCTCAACTGCTGAAGCGCTGCACAAAGATCATGGGCGACCCCGACATTCGCAAGCTGACAGACCCCTATGCCCCAAAACGCGACAACGATTCGTACGTTCTTACCGTAGGCTGCCTAGCCCATATGCTTACGGCGCTCGACACGAAACTCAAGCTCGAATGGGAACCCGACGAGCGTCATGAACTCGAAAGCAAGCGGAACACCCTGCGCACCGCACTGTTCCTTCCGTTGGACAGCCTCAAGCGCTGCAACGTCGAGCTCAATACACAGGCGCGGCAAAAGCCCGGGACCACGGGGCAGAAAACTCCAAGACCCCATGCGGCCATCGTCGACCGCAACCGATATAACCGCATGACCGCGCACTTTTCTGCCGAGGGAGCAGCCATAAGGACGCTGATCGACCTGCTGTGCCTCCTGAGCATCAACGAGCTATTTGAGGGCTATCTCGCCCTTGTTCCCGCGACGGCACCCAAGTCGGTAGCAAAGATCATCGAGACCTGCAGACGCCAGTTTGAGCGCCATCGCAATGGCAGCGAGATGAACGCCAGCATCGCGCAGTACTACGCGGCTCATTACAAAAATGACGGATGTGCCCCTGTCGAGCATCAGCTGCGGCTCGCCTACACCACGCCCGCCGCAACGCTCCATCGCTTTGGAGCCTTTGGTGCTTGCGAGCCGCACGAACAGGCAGCCTGCCCCACAACCGAGCTCGATCTCAGGCTCGGATGAGCCCTGTAGCCCGCCAGCCCCTCCGCGGGCAACAATCCTATTCCACAACACAACCAACAGAAAGGAGTCCTCATGGACACCAATCATTCCCCCATCATCAGCCCCCTCACCATGCGTGAATCCGCCCGAGGTATCACGCTCACCAGCATTTACGATGAGATGCTCGCCCGTCGCGAGCTCTCCGTCATGGGAAACATCGAAACCCCGATGGCCCACGACCTATGCCAGCAGATCCGCCTGCTCGATGCCACCGACCCCAGCCGCCCCATCACCATATTTGTCGCCAGCGCCGGCGGAAGCGTGCGATCGGGTCTTGCGATCTATGACGCCATGCGCCTCGCATCGTGCCCCATCCGCACCGTCTGCCTGGAATTCGCCGCGTCCATGGGCGCCGTGATCTTTATGGGCGGCGACGATCGCCGTATGGCGCCCCATGCAGAGCTCATGATTCACGACCCGCTGATCCCCCAGGGGGCAGGCGGCTCGGCACTTGCGCTGCAGGAAACCAGCCGGCGTCTCATGCAGACCCGCAAGACCCTCACGCAAATCCTCTCGGACCGCAGCGGCCTCACGCCCAAGCGCATCCAGTCCCTCACTGCAAAAGACACCTACCTTTCGGCCGAGCGCGCCGTCGAGCTCGGCTTTGCCCACGAAATCCTCTCGACCACCAAGGAGGTCGCCCATGTCTAACCTCGCCAGCCGCCTCGCCGCATCTGAGTCCGCATCGTCCACCATCCTCGCCAAGGATCGAACGCTCTCCTGCGACACCCGCCAAACGGGACTCAACAACAATGCACTTGTGATCGGCCCCTCGGGAGCCGGCAAGACCCGAAACGTCCTCAAGCCCAACCTGCTGCAAATGAACGCAAGCTACATCGTGCTCGACACCAAAGGCACGCTCTGTCGCGAAGTGGGACCCGTGCTGGCAGCCCACGGTTACCGCGTGCAATGTCTCAACTTCGCCGATCTCAACACCGTCCCGGCCCTTGCGCCCGGCATCGAACGCTGCGGCTACAACCCCCTGAGGCACATTCGCCGCAAGGCGGACGGCAGGCCCAACCAGCAGGACATCCTCTCGGTGGCAAAGGCCATCTGCCCCATCGAGGACAACAACCAGCCTTTTTGGGATCATGCGGCGGCAAACCTGCTGTCGTGTCTTATCGCCTACGTCACCGAACAGCTACCCGCCGACGAGCAGACGATCAGCTCGGTCATCAAGCTGATCGAGCACCTGCAGGACGGTGCCACGGGTCGATTGTTTGACGACCTGATCACGACCGACCCCCAAAGCTATGCCCTCTCGCTATGGCGGCGCTACGCCATTACGCAAAATGCCGAGCGCATGCACGCGAGCATCGTCGGCATCCTTGCCGAAAAGGTCATGTGTCTGGGATTCGACGGTGCGGCGCAGCTCTATCGTGAGTGCCATCAGGTGGACTTCGCTTCCATGGGACACACCCCCTGCGCCCTGTTTGTAACCGTAAGCGATATTGACCGCAATCTCGATCCGCTGACCGGCCTCTTTATTACGCAAGCGTTTATGGGCCTCATTCGTGAGGCCGATAGGCAGCCCGACGGCAGCCTGCCCGTGCCCGTGCGCTTTATGCTCGATGACTTCGCAAATCTGCAGATCCCCCAGATCGACAACGTGCTCTCGATTATCCGAAGCCGCAACATCTGGGCAACGCTGCTGCTGCAGTCGACCAACCAGCTCGATGCGCTCTATGGCGAGGCACGCGCACGCTCCATCATGGGCAACTGCGACACGCATCTGGTGCTGGCGTTCCAGGATCCCGAGAGTGCCCGGGTGTTTTCCGACCGCGCCGACGCGCTGCCCAGCACGCTCATGGCGACGCCGATCGATCGCTCGTGGCTCTTTGTACGCGGTCGCACTCCCGAACAGGTCGAGCGCTTTAGGCTCGAAGACCATCCGCTCTACGGGGAGCTGCCCGAGGCGCAGCGAGGCCATGCGGAGGCCGAGATCTAGGCGCAGGGTTCTCGCGGCGCGCGGCGCCCCAGCGATGTTCCACAAAGGCCGTGCGCCCCGGGACTACGGCAAAGCAAAGGGGCCCGCATCCGATAGGATACGGGCCCCTGACTATAAGGCGCAATGCGTTAACAGCAGCGACTACTTGCGATGCGCGCGATAGAACTCGATGAGCGCCTGGGTCGAAGCGTCCTGCTCGGCCTTGGCGGCGTCATCGTGGAAGGCCGGGGTAATCTGCTTGGCAAGCTGCTTGCCCAGCTCGACGCCCCACTGGTCGTAGGAGTCGATGCCCCAGACCGTGCCCTCGACAAACGTGATGTGCTCGTACAGGGCGATGAGCTCGCCGAGTGCGAACGGGGTCAGCGTGTCGCCGAAGATCGAGGTCGTCGGGCGATTGCCCTCAAAGCAACGGGCCGGGACGATCTGCTCGGGCGTGCCCTCGGCACGAACCTCATCGGCCGTCTTACCAAAGGCGAGCGCCTTGGTCTGGGCCAGGAAGTTGCCCAGGAACAGCTCGTGGACATCCTGGCCGCGGTCGGTCGCAGGGTTGGCGGTATTGGCGAAGGCAATGAAATCGGCCGGGACCACCACGGTGCCCTGGTGCAGCAGCTGGTAGAAGGCGTGCTGACCGTTGGTGCCGGGCTCGCCCCAGAAGATCTCACCGGTGTCGGAGGTCACGGCGCTGCCGTCCCAGCGGACATGCTTGCCGTTGGACTCCATGGTGAGCTGCTGCAGGTAGGCCGGGAAGCGGTGCAGGTACTGGCAGTACGGCAGCACGGCGTGGCTCTTGGAACCGAAGAAGTTGACGTACCAGACGTTGAGCAGGCCCATCAGCGCGACGGCGTTGTTCTCGAGCGGCGTGTTGCAGAAGTACTCGTCGATGGCGTGGAAGCCCTCGAGGAACTGCTGGAAACGCTCGGGGCCGAGCACGACGATCAGCGACAGGCCCACGGCGGAGTCGACGGAATAGCGGCCGCCAACCCAGTTCCAGAAACCGAAGGCGTTGGCGGGGTCGATACCGAAGGCCTCAACCTTCTCGAGTGCGGTGGAAACGGCGACGAAGTGCTTTGCCACGGCCTCAGCGTTCTGCTCATCGGAGCCATCGATGGCGCCCTGAGCCTTGAGCTGCTCGAGCATCCAGGTCTTGACCTCGCGAGCGTTGGTGAGGGTCTCAAGCGTGGTGAAGGTCTTGGAGACGATGATCACGAGCGTGGTCTCGGGATCGAGGCCCTTGAGCTTCTCTGCCTGATCGTTGGGGTCGATGTTGGAGATATAGCGGCAGTCGATACCGGCGTCGGCATAGGGACGCAGGGCCTCGTAAGCCATGACCGGACCCAGATCGGAGCCACCGATGCCGATGGATACCAGATGCTCGATCTTTTTGCCGGTAACGCCCTTCCACTCACCGGAGCGCACGCGCTCGGCAAAGGCATACATGCGGTCGAGAACCTCGTGCACGTCGGCGACGACGTCCTGGCCGTCGACGATGAGCTGGCCCTTCTCGCTTGCCGGACGGCGCAGCGCGGTGTGCAGGACGGCGCGGTCCTCGGTGGTGTTGATGTGCTCGCCGGAGAACATGGCGTCGCGGCGCTCCTCGAGCTTCACCTCGCGGGCAAGATCGCACAGCAGCTTGACGGTCTCATCGGTCACCAGGTTCTTGGACAAGTCGAAGTGCAGGTCACCGGCGTCAAAGCTCAGCTTGTTCACGCGCTCTGCATCGGCGGCGAACCAGGCCTTGAGGTCGATACCTTCGGCCTCGAGCTTCTCCTGATGAGCCTCGAGCGCCTTCCAAGCGGCAGTCGACGTAGCATCGATAGGTGCGGCAACAGTTGCCATAGAGTCCTCCTCAGCATACGGGCGCACGCCTCCATGCGCCCGGACATTCAGATGCCACTATTCTAGCGCAGGTCAAGACTATAATCAGCGAGCGTTGCCAATCGGCCCCCAAACGGCAACGGGACTGCGGACAAAAAGTTGGACCATCAGGTCCGGTTTGGAGTCCGCATGACATACAGTAGAGCCGTAGTGGAGAGGGCCGGGGAGCTACGCCGCTCCGGGCTCTCGTGCAGGGAGATAGCCCGGGAGCTCGACGGGCCGAGCAAGAGCGCCGTCGCGCGCTGGACGAGGGCCGGGGCCGCGGGCGGAACCGTCGGGAGGGCGGTCGCGAAGATGGATCTGCCGAAGGTCGTCGGGGACGGTCCGGTGTACCCCGACATCGACCCGGACGACAAGGACGCCCTGATAGAGCGCCTCGTCCTGGAGAACGCCGTCCTCAGGGCGGTGAACGACGTTTTAAAAGCCGCGAGCCTCGACGGGATGTCGAACAGGGAGAAGACCCTGGTGATAGACCGCCTGAGGCCGTGCGGGAAGTGGTCCTTGAGAGAACTCACGAGTTCCTTGGGGATATCAAAGAGCTCCTATGAGTACCAGCGCCGCGCGATCGCGAGGCCCGACCGGCTCGCGCCCCTGCGCGCGCTCGTGCGCAGGATCTTCACCGAGGACGGTGAGGGGGCGCGGGGGTACCGCTTCGTGACGGCGCGCCTGCGCGAGCTCGACGAGCCCGTGCGCGCCTCGGAGAAGGTCGTCCTCCGCATCATGCGCGAGGAGGGCCTGGTCCCCAGGTGGATGAGGAGGAAGAGGAGGCCCTACAGCTCCTATGCGGGCGAGCCGACGCCGGCCCCGCCGAACCTCGTGCGCCGCGACTTCCGCTCGGCCCTGCCGAACTTCCTGTGGCTCACCGACATCACCGAGTTCAGGCTGCCCTCCGGCAGGAAGGTCTACCTGTCGGCCATCAGGGACTGCTTCGACTCCTCGGTCGTGGCGTGGAGGGCCGGCGAGAGACCGGACGCCGCGCTCGCCAACTCGACGCTCGAGGACGCCTGCGCCCGGCTGGCGCCCGGCGAGCGCCCCGTCATCCACTCCGACCGCGGCGGCCACTACCGCTGGCCCGGCTGGATCTCGATCTGCGAGGACAACGACCTCACCAGGAGCATGTCCGCCAAGGGCTGCAGCCCGGACAACGCCGCGATGGAGGGCTTCTTCGGCCTGCTCAAGAGGGAGTTCTGGCACGGCAGGGACTGGTCGGGCTGGGCCCCCGCCCGCTTCATCGAGGAGCTCGGGGCCTGGATCGGCCGCTACAATACGGAGAGGCGCAGCGATGCGCTCGGCGGCCGCACGCCGGCCGAGTTCCGCGCCGCGCTGGGAAGGGCCGCGTAGCGGTCCAAGAAATCGTCCGCAGTCCCTCGGAAAGTGTGTCCCGGAATCTGCCTTCGGAATGGGACGCAGTTTCCGCTTGAGAGCCTGTTGGGAAAGCGCATCCCACTTCAAGAGTAAATTCCGGGTCGCACTTTCCGCTAAGGCTCTCAACCGGAAAGTGCATCCCATTCCAAGCCTTAATTCCGGGACATAGTCTCCGGACAAGACGTCACCCGGAAAGTGGGGACCACTCTGAGCGCCGATTCTGGGACACACTTTCCGAAACCCCGCCCATCCGGAAAGCCCGTCCCACTCCGTATACATCCAGGCATGAAATCATCAGCTTATTAGGCCTTCTATCAATAAAGAGACACCCTCCCGGGCGGCGGGCGTTGCGTTTAGAAGATGGACCTAGCGCTTGTTCCTCCGGGACAAAAGAAGCGCGGCTATAAAAGCGATGATGGCAAGCGCCAGCAACACCAAAAGCAAAGCGAGCGTGTTGTCGCCCGTTGCCGCCAGACCAAGCAAGCCGGGCTTCTTGCTGCCAGCAGGTTGTACGGGGATCTTCTCGCCATCGTCTTCGGCGGTGATTTCCCAGCGAATTGCCTTGTTTGCGTCGGCAAGCTCGTTGCCCACCGACGTCGGGACACTTAGTTGCAAATTGAGTACCGTGCTGCCATCGCTCGTAAACGTTGCGACCTGCGTGGGATAGGCAAACACGCTGCCCGGCGTTCCCGTCTGGAGCCAACCGGCAGACGCATCGGCCGCCGACGCCGTTAGGGTAATGGGCGACAGCAGATGTGCCGTCTCGTGATCGACAACAGCCCGCACAAACACACGTACCTGGGACTTTACACCCGTGGCACGAACCCCAATCTGTTGCTCGCGTACATCGCCGGGCATTAGATCTTTAAAGGCTGGAAACAGATCGGGCTCCCCCGAGGAGTCCGCCGCTCCCGATACCGTTAGCTGGCGTGCATTTCCGTCATAGGCAATCGTGGGAATGTCAGCAAACGCACGTGCAGGAACGGCGAGCGCGATAAGGCAGACGATTGCCGCCATCACGCAATGCAAGAAACACGCAACGTCTTTACGAATCGGAGAGGCCATACTTACGCACCTCCATGCGGCGGCACCAGCACGCCATCCTTGACTGCACAGCCCCATGCCTCTGCAGCTGCATCGCCGGGCGTGGATTGAATTGCCTGGGTCGAAATGTCAA
>CALLST010000427.1:0-6637 GCA_938011875.1 uncultured Collinsella sp.
TCGGCATCGGCAGAAACGGCCTCGGAAGTCGTAGCATCCTGGACGGGTTCATCGGCAGCAGTTGAGGACTTGGCGGTCGCCGCAGCATCCCGAGCGGCGGCGGCTGCGGCTGCGGCCTTCTCGGCCTCGACGAAAGCCTTGGGCTTGCGACCGCGACGGTGCGGGCGCAAAGCCGGATCGACAACGGGAACTTCGCTGGCCTCGACAGGCGCAGCGGGCTCAACAGGCGATGTGCCCTCCCCTGCCGCGGAACGGACCGAAGCCTCAGTGAGCTCGGGGGTTACCTGTTCAGCAACCTGCTCGGCCTTAGCAGCCGTGCGACGGCGTGTGCGCGGTACCGGCTTCTCGGTCGGCTGGTCGGCGGCAGGGGTCTCGGGCACAGACGGAGCTGCAAGCTCGGTCAGAGCCGCGGCCTCGCGCTCGGCAGCACGACGGCGGGCGCGCACCACCTGAGCCTCGCTAATCTGCGCCAACGCACGTGCCTGCGCGACCTCATCGGAAATCGGCGCCGAGGAGTCAGCTGCAACGGTGCGCTTGGCGCGCGTCGTGCGCGTGGTACGGCGCTTGGGCTTGGTGACCTCCTCGCCGTCAGCGGCAGGCTTGGCCGTGCGGCGCATGCGCTTGGGCTTTGCCGGAGCAGCCTCCTCACCAGTTGCAGGCACGGCCTTCTCAGCCGCTACAGGCATAGGCGTCGAAGCAGCCTTAGGCGTCTCAGGAGCCGAGGCTTGCGCGGGCGCCGCGACCTGGTCCGACGCAACCGGTGCAGCGGGAGCGGCTTGCGTCGTCGTTATTTCGTTTTCTTGCTGTTGATCAGACACAGTGTTTGCTCAACTTTCTTTTCAAGCCCTGTGATCACATGCTCCCTGCATAAACCTTCAGGGCGGCTAAACAGTCTAGCTCCGTCAAATACCGACGGACATCATTGATCTGTATCGAGATATTTGCGTCATATACGCAGCGTTAGTGTAACACAACCGCAACCACCTGCAACTTAGTCATTGAGGACGTTCTTAAACGACTAGTCAAAAGGGACAATCTTTGGTTTACCGCCCACAAACCTGAATGCCTCCGCCAAAACTATGACGGTTTACTACGACGAATCGCTCAACCGCGACCACTCCGAAATTTGTTGAACTAAAACCGCAGGTAGATGCCTTGCACTTTTTTGCGAAAAGCCGGCGTGGTTGGAATTTCTCAATTCATCGTAGTAAACCGGCATAGTTTCGTATTTCCAGCAGTCCCAAATTCGTCAATACGACGGCGTTTGTGCAAAAAGCCCGACCTCCATATGGGAGATCGGGCTTTCAAGGCTCAGTTAAACCAAACTTGCGCGGTCAAATGACCCGTAGCTTACATCTGCTCGGGAGCGGAGACACCAACAAGGGTGAGCACCAGGGCGAGCGTCACGCGGACGGCATCGCAAGCGGCCAGACGGGCACGCGAAAGCTCGGGGCCGACGGGACGGCCCTCGCTCGGCAGCACCTGGCAGGCAGCGTAGAAGCTGTGGAAGTCGCCGGCGAGCTCCTCGGCAAAGTGCGTCAGACGGAACGGGGCGCGGTCGCGAGCGCAGCTGGCGATGAGGTCGGTGAGCTCGTTGAGCTTACGCGAAAGGGCGAGCTCGGTCGGGTCGGTCAGCAGCGAGTAATCGACGTTCTCACCGATGGCCTTGGCGGCGACAGCCTTCATGCCCATCTCGTCAGCCTGCTCGGGCGTAACGTCGGCGGCACGGCGCAGGATGGAGCACACGCGGGCGTGAGCATACTGCACGTAATAGACCGGGTTGGAGTTGTCGCGCTTCTTAACGGCCTCAATATCGAAGTCGACCATCTGGTTGGAGCTCTTGGAGATGAGCGTGTAGCGAGCGGCATCGGAGCCGACCTCGTCGACGAGCTCCTGCAGGGTCACCATGGTGCCCTTGCGCTTGGACATACGGACGGGCTTGCCGTTGCGCAGCAGGTTGACGAGCTGGCCCAGCAGAACCTCAAACTTGCCGGGATAGCCAAGAGCGTCGCAGACGCAGCGGACGCGGTCGATATAGCCGTGGTGGTCGGCGCCCCAGATGTCGATGACGTGGTCGACGCGCTGGAACTTATCCCAGTGATAGGCAACGTCGGAGGCGAAGTAGGTGTACTCGCCGTCGGACTTGATCAGGACGCGGTCCTTGTCATCGCCCAGGTCGGTGGAGCGGAACCACAGGGCGCCGTCCTTGGTGTAGAGGTAACCCATCTTGTCGAGCTTCTCAAAGGCGCGGTCGACGGCGGAGGTGCCGGCGGTCTCGCCCTCGGTGTCCTTCACATACAGCGAGCGCTCGGAGAACCAACGATCGAAGTCGCAGTTAACGGCATGGCAAAGGGCGCGCATGTTGTCGACCATCTTCACATAGCCGCGCTCACGGAAGCTCTCCATACGCTCCTGAGGATCGGCGTTGACCCACTTATCGCCGTCAGTGCGCCAGAACTCGGCGGCCTCGTCGATGATGTAGTCGCCGCCGTAGGAGTCCTTGCCCAGGGTCTCGGCAAAGTTGTCCTGGTACGGATGGGTCTCGGGATGCTCGTCGTTCTCGTCGGCAACAAAGGCGTCGCGGTCGGCGATCAGCAGCTTGTGAGCCTCGTCGATATCCACGCCCTGCTTGGCGATGATGTCGGCAAGCTGCATATAGCGCGTGCTGATGGAGTTGCCGAAGGTGTTCATCTGAGAGCCGTGGTCGTTGATGTAGAACTCACGCTGGATGTCGTAACCGGCGTGGTCCATAACACGGCAGAGCGAGTCGCCCAGCGCGGCCCAGCGGCCGTGGCCGATGTGCATGGGGCCGACGGGGTTGGCGGAGACGAACTCGACCTGGGTCTTCAGGCCACCACCGACGTTGGACTTAGCGAAGTCCATACCCTTCTCGCGAGCCTCGCCAAAGATGGCATTCTTGACGGCAACGGAGAGGTAGAAGTTGATGAAACCGGGGCCTGCGATCTCAACCTTCTCGATCGCGGGATCCTCGGGCATATGGGCAACGATGGCCTCGGCGATCTTGCGCGGGGCGCAGTGGGCCAGCTTGGCGGACTTCAGGGCCATGGTAGAGGTCCACTCGCCATGAGAAGTGTCAGCCGGTCGCTCGATAGCGCAATCGTCAAGTTCAAATGCGGAAAGGTCGCCGGCCTCCTGGGCCGCAGCAAGCGCAGCGCGTACCAGCTCTTCAATCTTCTCGGGCATAGATCCTCCTTGTGTTAAAGCCCCCGAGCTCTTGGTCACTCGTAGGGCAAAAGCCAGAGTTTGTAGCACTCTATCACAAGCGACGGGCACTGTCGCAGGGTAAAGCTAATAGATATTGCATATGCACAAAAATGACTACAGCTTGTATGGAGTCACTCAAAGATGCCGGTCTGCCTGCAGATTATGCACGCGTTGAAAATGCATAAAGGTGTGGATGAGCTGTGTCTTTTATCGAATACTCTTACCTATCAGAGTTGTGTGCTTTTCCTGCATAAAGTAACGGTTTGCGCACGTCAGCGTGTTATTCTAGACATACGTAAATTCGTATAAGTTGGAGGTAGCATGTTCTCAATCGGTCAACACGTCATTCATCCGGGCCAGGGAGTCTGCACCGTCGTCGGTTTTAGGGACGACACACCGCAGCCCATGCTGCTGCTCGAGACCAAGCAGGGACATGCGCAGACGATCCTCATGTACCCCGTGGCGCAGGCCGACCGTTTGCACGCCGCTATCTCGCAGCAAGATGCCGAGCACCTGCTGAGCCACTACGATGAGCTGGAGTGCGACACCTTTACCGAGCGCAACAGCTCGCTTGAGGAGACACACTTTAAGCAGCAGCTCAAGCTGGGCGCGCCCGAGACGGTCCGCGTGGCAAAGACCATGATGCACCGCATTCGCCAGGCCGAGGAAGCTGATAAAAAACCCAGCTCCTACTACATGCGCGTACTCAAGGAAGCCAAGCGCCGCTCCATCGAGGAGTTCGCCGTGGCATTGGGCGTCACCGAGGAGGCCGCCGAAGCCCGCCTAGCCCAAGCCGCCCTCAACTAACCCATCCGCGCCAAAAACCACCACAAAGGGGACAGGCACCTTTGTGGTGGTTTTTTCGTTCTAGTCGTTCTAGTAGTATTCATTCTTAGCGATACCTGCGAGCACAAGGAGTCTTTTATGGCAGAGCCACTTTCCGCCGGAATCACCCGCGATCGCGCGTTCGAACTGCTCAACGAGCACAATAAGGACCCGTTCCACATCACCCACGGCGAAACGGTCGAGGGCACCATGCGCTACTTTGCGCGCGAGTTCGACCCCGAGAACGAGGAGTTTTGGGGCATCGTCGGCCTGCTACACGACCTGGATTGGGAGGAACATGAGGACGACCCCATGAACCACACTATCTATGCGGCCGAGATTCTTGAGGGCGAGGGCGCATCGCCTGAGCTCATCCGCGCCATCCAGACGCACACGTCGGACTTCAACACCTCGCTGCCCAAGCCCGAGCTGCAGATGGAAAAGATCCTGTTTGCCTGCGATGAGCTCACCGGCCTGATCGGCGCTGCCGTCATCATGCGCCCGAGCAAGAGCGTTATGGACTTTACGACTAAGTCGCTCAAGAAGAAGTTCAAGGACAAACGCTTTGCCGCCGGCTGCTCGCGCGACGTGATTTCGCAGGGCGCCGAGATGTTGGGCTGGGAGCTCCCCGAGCTCTTTGACCGCACCATCGCGGCCATGCAGTCCTTCGCCCCCGACCGAGATACCTTCCAGGCCTAACCGTCAACGCCACCTAAAACCACCACAAAGGGGACAGGCACCTTTGTGGTGGTTTTTGTTTGCGCGGGCGTTAGGGACGGACCTGGCCGGTGCCGCGGAGCTTGTATTTGTAGGTGGTGAGGGCCTCGGCGGCGAAGGGGCCACGGGCGTGGAGTTTTTGGGTCGAGATGCCGATCTCGGCGCCCAGGCCAAACTCGCCGCCGTCGGTGAAACGCGTGCTGGCGTTGGCGTACACGGCCGAGGCATCGACCGCATCCAGGAAGCGCTCGCAAGCATCCGTATCCTCGGCAACGATGGCCTCGGAGTGCATCGTGCCGTAGCGGTTGATGTGTGCGATGGCCTCGTCCTCGTTTGCCACGACCTTCACGCTCATCTCGAGCGCCAGGTACTCGCGACCCCAGTCCTCCTCAGTCGCGGCGACGTAGTTGTCGCCCTCGGCAAGCCCAGCGTCGGCGCATGCGGCGCACGTGGCCTCGTCGCCGTGAATGAGCACGCCGTGGTCGTGCAGCACGGCAACGACCGCAGGCAAAAACGCATTGGCCACAGCATGGTCGACCAGCAGCGACTCGGCGGCATTGCACACGCCCACGCGCTGGGTCTTGGCATTGACGATAATGTTGAGCGCCTTATCAAAGTCGGCGGATTCATGCACGTAGATGTGGCAGTTGCCCGTGCCCGTCTCGATCACCGGAACGAGCGACTCGCGCACGCAGCGCTGAATCAGGCCCGCACCGCCACGCGGAATGAGCACATCGACGATGCCGCGGAGCTTCATGAGCTCGCCGGTGGCCTCGCGGTCGGTAGACTCGATCATCGACACGGCCTCGCGCGGGAAGCCCTTGGTCTCGAGCGCATCGGCCAGCAGCTCAGAAATCATGGCACACGAGTGATAGGCCAGCGAGCCGCCGCGCAGAATGCAGGCGTTGCCGGTGCGGATGCAGATGCCCGCGGCGTCGGCCGTCACGTTGGGGCGCGCCTCGTAAACCATGGCGACCAGGCCCAACGGCACGCTCACGCGGGTCAGGTCCACGCCGCTTGCGAGTATGCGGTGGTCGAGCACGCGGCCAACGGGATCAGGCAGCTCAGCGAGCTTTTCCAGGCCGGCGGCCATGCCCTCAACGCGCTCGGGCGTCAGCAGCAGGCGGTCGAGGAGCCCCGCCGAGGTGCCCGCATCGCGCGCGGCAGACATATCGAGCTCGTTGGCGGCAATGATGCAATCGACACCATCGCGCAGCGCCGCGGCCATGGCGCGCACGGCCTCCTGGCGCTGCTCATCGCTCGCCGTGGCAAGTGAGGCCGACGCTGCCTTGGCGGCAACGGCAAGATCGTGGACATACGTGGCTATATCGACCGACATGGGCGGCCCTTTCTCCTAGAAGTTTGCAACCATGGTAGCCGATTTGCGCATGGCCTCGCCCGCGGCGGTAGAATTGGTCAACCCGAAACACCGCAACGAACGGAAGACTCACATGGCCCTCATCACTTCATACCACGTCCCCGGCCTTTACGTCGAGGACCACAGCATCGACGTCCCCCTTGACTGGCGCGGCCTTGAGCCAATGCTTTTGGCCGTCGGCAGCACCATGCGCCGCGGCGCCATGCCGGCGCCCATCGCCGGCGCGCCCGAGAGCATCAAGCTTTTCTACCGCGTGGTTTGCGCACCCGACCGCATCAACGACGACCTGCCGCTCCTTCTCTTTTTGCAGGGTGGCCCCGGTGGCGAGAGCCCGCGTCCGCTGTCGCCCACAAGCGACGGCTGGATTGAGGAGGCCGTCAAGCACTTCCGCGTGGTCCTTCCCGACCAGCGCGGAACCGGGCGCAGCAGCTGCGTGGACGGACGCACGATTGCCGCACTGGGCGAGCGCGCCGAGGCGGAAGGCTCCGATGC
>CALLST010000428.1:0-2780 GCA_938011875.1 uncultured Collinsella sp.
AGCGGGTGGACGCCAGGGGCCGTGTGCTGAGCGATGAGCGCATCGCAGGTGAGGTGCCGTTTGGGGAGCTGGCGGAGGGCAGGGTTTGGGCGAGGCTGGCGGGAGTTGCCTCGATTCAATTAGGCAAGATGCTTGACAAGCAAAAAAATGAAGGCGAGCCTGTGCCATACCTCGGAAACGCTAATGTCCAATGGGGCGAATTCGATCTTGCCAATATAAAGACAATGCGCATGAATGAGGCAGATCGCGCAAAATTTGCACTCGCAAATGGTGACCTGATTGTCTGCGAGGGCGGTGTACCGGGCAGATGCGCAATTTGGACATCGAACAAAACGATGTACTATCAAAAGGCACTTCACCGAGTTCGCTGCGATAAAAGACTTTTACTCAATACATACTGCGAGTTGTATATTCGCCTTATAGTTCAGTCGCATATTTGGGATGGTTGTTTTACGGGGACAACAATTAAGCACCT
The DNA here is from genome assembly GCA_938011875.1 of uncultured Collinsella sp. Classification (GTDB taxonomy): domain Bacteria; phylum Actinomycetota; class Coriobacteriia; order Coriobacteriales; family Coriobacteriaceae; genus Collinsella. The sequence goes on from CALLST010000428.1 coordinate 476, forward strand.
TCCCGCGCAAACGCTGTCAAGCTGAGTTCTGCCCGTCCCGCCCCTGGCCGAACAGCGCCGCATCGTCGAGCGTGTAAACGAGCTCATGCCCCTGGTCGAGGAGTACGGGAAGCTCGAGGACGCCCGCGAGGAGCTCGACGCCACATTGCCCGGCCGCTTGCGCAAGTCCGTGCTGCAGATGGCGGTGCAGGGCAAGCTCGTGTCCCAGGACCCCGCCGACGAGCCCGCAAGCGCCCTGCTGGAGCGCATACGCGAACAGCGCCGCCAGCTTGTCGCCGAGAAGAAAATGAAGGCCCCCAAGGGCGGCGAGTCCATCATCTTCCGCGGTTCCGATGGCCGCCGCTATGAGAAAAGAATAGACGCCAAGGGCCGCGAGTCCGACCCTACCTGCATCGAGGACGAGATTCTGTTCGAGATTCCGGACAGCTGGGAGTGGGCGCGGCTGGAAAGCATAATATCCCTCTTATCCGGAACCGACCTAAAGCCCAATCAGTATAACGATCGGCATGAGGGTATTCCCTACTTAACAGGGGCATCTAACTTTTTGGACGGTTCCCTCATCGAAAATCGTTGGACAAGCGAGCCGACACGTGTTTCACGCAAGGGCGAGCTTCTGTTCACTTGCAAGGGCACCATTGGAGAAATGGCAGTTAACACTTTTGATGAGGCCCACATTGCACGTCAGATTATGGCGATTATCCCATCAGATGAAGACATGCTGCCTTACTTGATTATTTTTTTGAAATCTATGGTGGAATACGTTAAATCAAGCGCAAAGGGGGTAATCCCGGGTATTGAACGCAACGCTTTATTGAGCGCCCTCATTCCCGTACCGCCCAAGTCCGAGCAGGCTCGCATTTCTGAGAAACTAGCCTCTCTTTCCAATTTGATTTCATAGTTGTTTTCATGGCATCGACGAAAGGACGATGCCATGAAAACGTTTGCTCAGTATTTGCGGGAAAAGGGTTACGCAGAGAACACAATCATTTCTTATACATTTGGGATTGACCAGCTAACCAATAGAGCTCAATCTCTTACGAACCAGTCACTTCTTGCGCATAAGGAGTGGCTGGTTTCTTCGTTTGCGCCAAAGACCGCCAACAACCGTATTGGCGCGATAAACGCTTACTTGGATTTCATCACATTTGACGGAATCAGGCTCAAAGGAGTTCGCATTCAGCAGAAGCCATTTCTCGACAATGTTATAAGCAATGAACAGTATGCCCGGATGAAAGATGGCTTGAAACGCGACGGCGATTGGTTCTGGTATTTCATTGTCAGGTTTCTTGGGTGCACTGGTTCTCGTGTAAGCGAGCTGAGGCAGTTCAGGGTTAGCCATGTTGATGCTGGCTATATGGATATTATCTCCAAAGGGCAGAAACTCAGAAGAATTTGGGTTCCGATGACTTTGCAGCAGGAATGCGCCACATGGAAGGCCGGCTCAGCTTCGGGTGACCTACACTTTCCTGGTAAAAACAACAACGCCATTACCTCGCGAGGCATATCTCTTGGCTTGAAACGCAGCGCCCTACGCTATGGTATTGATCAAGATGTTGTATATCCGCACTCGTTCCGACATCTGTTTGCGAAGAATTTCATTGCACGTAACCCCGATATCGCTCTCCTTGCCGACCTTATGGGACACGAGAGCATAGAGACAACCAGAATCTATCTGCGGCGCACCGCCAACGAGCAGCGCGCCGCAGTAGACGCGGCTATTGATTGGTGACGAGTGACATAAACTCGGCGACGCGTTCAACAATGCGGTGTTGCTCGGCGAGAGGAGGAATCGCTATTAATGCCGAGTTCAGAGATGCCTTCGAAAGGTTGTAGAAAGCCTGCCCGGATTTCTTGACTGACGATTTGCAGAAGGAGATGTGAGCCGGAGAGGCTAAGTATCTATGGAGATACTCAGAGTGACATGGGTCTATTAAGAACGGCGTCAGGAAGAAAACGAAGCCGCCGCAGACGGTGTTGCCATCCGTATTTCTGATGATTGCCGTTTTACCAACGTTCTCAAGACTAGTCACTGAAGGAGTTAATATCTGTCCATCGCGTAGAAGTATATTATCATCCACAAACTCTGCGGATATCATCACGTCGTTGTTTTTGATAAGGGGCTCATCTTCCTCACCGATGTTGCCACCACGAAGTACCCTGATCATTTTTTCGCCTTTTACGGCAAGATTGTCCTTCTTGTAGCCAAGACCGCTATTGAGCTGAAGGACAGATGACAGCCGTGCCCACTCCCAGCTGTCTGGGGTCTCGAACGGAATCTCGTCCTCTATGCAGGTGGGCTCTGACT
>CALLST010000429.1:0-4678 GCA_938011875.1 uncultured Collinsella sp.
GCCCCCCTGGCCCACCCCCACCCCCTCCCCCCCCCCCGCCCCCCCCCCCCCCCCGCCCGCCGGGGGGGGGGGCCCCCTACATCCCCTTCTATTTTTTTTATATTACCGGTGTGCCCCCCCGACGGGATCCCTAACCACGCCATGCTTCTTATGTGCAGCAAAGCTAATGCTGCTAAAATACAAAGCGCTCATGTAGTTTAAACGCACGACGATAAGGAGCACCAGTGGGTAACCACTTCCGTACCTCCGGTGCGGGCGATGATGCCCCCAAGACGCAGACAGGCGTCCAGGGCAGTCGTTTCGCCACTCCGGATTCAGAGGGCCAGCCTGTTGCTCAGGCCCCCGCTCAGCCGGCAGATCAGGCACAGCCGGCATCCGATCCCTTTGCCTACAATCCAACCAGCGATGTCGCGCTTTCCGGCACGGCGGGTTTTGAGCCCGTTCAGGCCGTGACCGCTCGCGTGGAGCAGCCTCAGGCTGGTGCCGCCACGCCGCAGCCTACCATGGCCGGCATTCCCGACCCCTTGGCCCCTGCGACGCCGGCTCCTCAGCCTGCGCAGTCCGGTCTCTTTGCCGCTATTCCCGACCCCACGCAGCCTGCTGCCCCGGTGGTCGAGAGCGATCAGGCAGCCGAGGTCGCAAGCCTCGATAACGCGCTCAACAACCCCGATTTTACGTCGGTGTTTGCGCCCATCGATCCGCAGGCCAGCCGCAAGAAGATGGCCAAGCAGGCCGGTGTCGAGCCCGTCATCCTTATGGAGCATGTCACCAAGATCTATCCGGCACAGCCTAACAAGCCTGCACTCGACGACATCAACATCGAGATCTATCCGGGCGAGTTCGTCTTCCTGGTCGGTCACTCCGGCTCGGGTAAGACCACGCTGCTGTCGACGCTCAACCGCGACGTCAAGCCGACGAGCGGCCGCATCCTGGTTGCCGGTCAGGACCTCATGAAGATCAAGAACCGTAAGGTTCCGTTCCTGCGCCGTCAGATTGGCGCCGTGTTCCAGGACTTTAAGCTTCTGCCTCAAAAATCCGCCTACGAAAACGTGGCGTTTGCCCTGCAGTGCATCGGCAAGCCCAAGGGCGTCATTCGCAGCCAGGTGCCCGAGGTGCTGCGTCTGGTCGGCCTGGCCGATCAGATGGACTCGCTGCCCGACCAGCTTTCCGGTGGCGAGCAGCAGCGCGTTGCCGTTGCCCGCGCCATGGTCAACCGCCCGCCGCTGCTTATCTGCGACGAGCCCACGGGCAACCTCGACCCGGCGATCTCGCTGGGCATCATGAAGCTGCTCGAGCGTATTAACCGCACCGGCACCACCGTGATCGTCGCCACGCACGACCGCGAGATGGTCGATAGCATGCACCGTCGCGTGATCGCCCTCGAGGGCGGCCACGTTATCCGCGACCAGGAGAGGGGAGGTTACGGCAACTATGGCACCAACTAACGTGGGCTACTCCTTCAAAGAGGCAATCAGTCACTTCTTCCGTAACTGGACTACCTCGCTCGGCGCCGTCATCACGATCTTCCTTTCGCTGTTTATCATCGGCCTGTTCATCATGGGCTCTGCGATGCTGAACTCCGTGATCGGCACCGTCGAGGATCAGGTTGTCATCAACGCGTTCATTAGTGATGACGCCGATCAGGCCGATGTTCAGGCTTTTGAGGCCGAGCTTAAGACGTGGAATAACGTCAAGTCCGTGACCTATAAGGACAAGGACGACGCGCTGGCCGAGTATACGAGCAAGATGTCGGGCAACGCCGACGCCACCATGAGCGCGCTCGATGGCCAGAACCCGCTGCCGGCTTCCTTCGCTATTGAGATGGACGATCCGTCCAAGGTCGAGAGCACGGCAAAGAAGCTCAAGAAGGATGCCGATTTCCAGAAGATCGTGGATGACGGCGACGTCAACGCGAGCGTGCTGTACGGCCAAGAGGAAGTGAGCCGCCTGTTCCAGGTGACCAACTACATCCGCATCGCCGCCGTGGTGCTCGTTGGCCTTCTGACCTTTATCGCATTCATCTTCATCAACAACACGATTCGCCTGTCCATCACGGCGCGTCGTCGTGAGATTGCGATTATGCGTCTGGTCGGCGCCAGCAACGGCTTCATTCGTGGCCCGTTTATCACCGAGGGCGTGCTGCAGGCCATTTTGGGCTCGCTGCTTTCCATCGGCGTTCTGGAGCTGCTGCGCAATCTGATGATTCCGCGTCTGCAGGAGAGCATCGGCTGGATGTCGTTTGCCCTGCCGATGCAGTACTACCTGGTGACCTATGCTGCGCTGATTCTGGTCGGCGTGATTATCGGTCTCTTTGGTTCTGCCATCGCCATGCGCCGCTACCTGCGCGTGTAGGCATGCTTGGAATTCATCCCTTCCAACGGGTCGTCTCTTATGGGGCGGCCCGTTTTTTGATCCCTAGGGGATGGCAGGATGGCGAATCATTTGGGTAGACTCTTTGGAGTCGGCAATCGATAGTTAGGAGGCGCCATGGGGCGCAATAACAAGCATAAGCGTGGAGCTCGCAATAAGCGCGGGCCGGTGCGCAGCGAACGCCGTCCGAGCCTGACCGGGCGCGTGCAGCTCCATGAGCACAGTGCCTATGTCATAACCGAGAATGGCGACTACAAGGTCATGGGTCGCGGCAAGCGTGAGATCATGGACGGTGATACCGTTGCCGTGAGCATTAAGAACAGCCCGCACGGTGAGCGGCGCGCCGTGATCGAAGGCGTGGTTGAGCGCGCAGCCATAAGCGTGGTGGGTACGTACCAGACCGCTGGTCCGCTCGGTGTGATCGAGCCGCTCGATTCGCGCCTGAAGGCCGACTTCTTCATTCTGCCCGAGGATACCTCGGCGGATCGTCTGGGCGTTCACCCGGGTGATGCCGTTGTCGCGCGCATTTTGACCTACCCGACGCGCCTGGAATCGGGTACCGTGACGATCGAACGCCGCATTGGCGGAGATGACGCGCCCGATTTGGGCGTTCAATATGTGATGGCGCGTTACGGCTATACCGATAGCTATCCCGAGGCCGCGCTGGACGAGGCCGAGGGGCTTTCGCTCGATGTGTCCGCGGCGCTTAAGGACCCGCTCCGCCGCGATCTGCGCGACCGCTTTGTCATCACGATCGACCCGGTCGATGCGCGCGACTTTGACGATGCCATTTCGTTGGCGCGCACGCCCGAGGGTGGCTACAAGCTGGGTGTGCATATCGCTGACGTTTCTCACTATGTGGCTTGGGACGGGCATATCGATCTTGAGGCTCGCCATCGTACGACATCGGTGTATCTGGCCGATCGCGTGCTTCCCATGCTGCCCGAACGCCTGTCCAATGACCTGTGCTCGCTTCGCCCTGACGAGGACCGTCTTGCGTTTACCGTTGACATTGAGCTCGATGCGCAGGGTCGCGTGCGGCATTACGATCCGTACCCCAGCGTGATTCGCTCGCGTGTGCGTATGGACTATGACGGCGCCGAGGCGCTGCTGGTGCGTGCCGGCGCGGTTGAGTATTCGGTGCTGGAGGGTGCAGCCGAGGATGTTGCGGCTGCCGAGACCTCGCGCGAGGAAGCGCTTGAGCGCGGTCTTGCGTGCGAGGAGGCCGCCCGCGGCTACAACGTCGACCTCGGCGATTTCCTTGTCGCCGCCAACGAACTCGCCGAACTTCGCCGTCGTATTCGTCGTGCCCGCGGCTCAGTCGATTTTGACACGGCCGAGATTCGCGCTCTATTGGATGAGGACGGAGTGCCCGTGCAGATTGTGGCGCGTGAGCGTTCGTGTGCCACGTCGCTTATCGAGGAAGCCATGCTGCTCGCCAACGAGTGCGTTGCAGAGTGGCTGGCAGACCGTGATATCGAGGCCTGCTATCGTGTGCATGAGGATCCGAGCCCCGATAGCCTGCACGGTGCTGCCGTTGCGCTGGCGCAGCTAGGCATCATCGACGATCGCCGTGCTGCCGGTATTGCCCTGGGGAGCCCCGATGAGCTGCAGGCTGCAGTTGATGCTGCCGCCGGTACGGCCAACGCACCGCTCGTCAACACGCTGCTTCTGCGCAGCATGCAGCGCGCGCTGTACAAGCCGCGCAACGAGGGCCACTTTGCGCTCGCCGCGCCGTGCTACTGTCACTTTACGAGTCCCATCCGTCGCTACCCCGATCTGGTGGTGCACCGCGTGCTCAAACTGCAGTTGGCCTATGAGCAGCTCGGCGGCAAGGACGCCTTGGTCCGTACGCCGCGGCTGATCGGCAAGGGGCGCGAGTCGCTGCCGCGCATTCTGCCGCAGATCTGCCGCGCATGTAGCGATGCCGAGCGCGCGGCAGATGCCGCCAGCCATGCGACGCAAAAGATCAAGATTGCCCAGTACTATGAGGACCGTCTGGGCGAGCGCTATGCCGGAACCGTCTCGTGGGTTAGCAGCATGGGCCTTTTTGTGCGCTTGGACCTAACGCAGGTCGAAGGCTTGGTTTCGATCAAGAGTCTGGGCAACGAGTGGTTCGAGTTCGACGAGGACGCGCTCACGTTCACAGGTGCCGACACGGGCACCCGTTACGAGCTGGGGCAGCGCGTGATTATCGAGGTCTCGCGCGTCAATACCACGCGTGGGCACTTGGACTTTAAGCTTATCCATTAGCCAAATCTCGACTCATGGCGGGAGAGCGGAGGGCGGTCTTTCGGGGCCGCCCTCC